>NZ_CANPWG010000065.1 GCF_947581915.1 Candidatus Palauibacter scopulicola | reverse complement strand
TTACGGCGTGGACTACCAGGGTATCTAATCCTGTTTGCTCCCCACGCTTTCGCGCTTCAGCGTCAGAAAAGGCCCAGCGAGCCGCCTTCGCCGCAGATGTTCTTCCCGATATCTACGCATTCCACCGCTACACCGGGAATTCCGCTCGCCTCTACCTTTCTCTAGCCATGCAGTATCGGGTGCAGTGCACGGGGTTGAGCCCCGGCATTTCACACCCGACTTACGAGGCCGCCTACGCGCCCTTTACGCCCAGTAATTCCGAACAACGCTCGCTCCCTCCGTATTACCGCGGCTGCTGGCACGGAGTTAGCCGGAGCTTCCTCTGGTGGTACCGTCAGTCTTGCCGGGTGTTATCCGACAAGGTGTTCGTCCCACCTGACAGGGGTTTACAACCCTAGGGCCTTCCTCCCCCACGCGGCGTCGCTGCGTCAGGCTTTCGCCCATTGCGCAATATTCCCCACTGCTGCCTCCCGTAGGAGTCTGGGCCGTGTCTCAGTCCCAATGTGGCTGATCACGCTCTCACGTCAGCTACCCGTCATCGCCTTGGTAGGCCGTTACCCCACCAACAAGCTGATAGGCCGCGAGCTCATCCGAAGGCGCCAGCATTGTGAAGAGGCCGGCTTTCACGTCGGGCATCCACTCCCGACGCTGTACGCGGTATTGGTCCAGGTTTCCCTGGGGTATCCCCCACCCTCGGGCAGATCGCTCACGTATTACTCACCCGTTCGCCGCTCTACTGAGTTCCCGAAGGAACCGTTCTCGCACGACTTGCATGTGTAAGGCACGCCGCCAGCGTTCGTCCTGAGCCAGGATCAAACTCTCCATATGAGAATTTGGTTTGAGTGCGCTCGGCCGAAGCCGGGCCGGCACTCGAGACCTGGTTGAACGCAGAGCACCCCGTCCGGTCGCAGGACCGTCGGGGCTTCACGTTCGGAAATCACTTTGGTTTCCCATCGAGCCACGAGAAGTGATGCCCATGGCTCTCGATCGGGCCCACAAGTCACTCACACCTTCTTGTCAAAAAGCATCGCGGAAGGGCACACGCCCTCCCGCGAGGACCCCAAGGCTACCCAACCGCGGGCAGCTTGTCAATGTCCCGCGAGCGGCTCGGAGATCGCCCCGGGAGACGAGGGGAATGCGGAGGGGTGAGCGACGGGATTCGAACCCGCGACCTCCAGGGCCACAACCTGGCGCTCTGACCACCTGAGCTACGCCCACCACGTCGTTCGCGCCCCGTCGCGGGGCTGCGAGCGGGACAATCTAGAGGAAAGGCGTGCCCCTTGCGAGTCGCCGCCCTGGGCCTCGCGCGCCGGGGCAGGGTGCGGCGGTGCGGTCTCCGTTGTAACGTGCCTCTCTGTGGCTCGCAGCCCGTGGCAAACCCCGCATCAACGCCGCTCGAACGCGGCGGGCTGTTGCCGCGGGCCGCCAGGAAACCTCCGGAGTGACCGGCGCGTACGAGCGAACGATGACCGAACAGCCCAACGAACCCGGCCGCGGTGGCCCCGAGGGCCCGGCGCCTCCGTACGCCGTCGTGCCACTCGTCGCGGCTCCCTCCCAGCCGCCGGCCGAACCGGCGCCCGACACCGGTGACCGGTATTCGAACGGGGTCGGCTTCGCTCTCTGGTGTTGCCTGTTCGTCGGAGCGGCCGGGATCCACCGCTTCTACCTCGGCATGTACGCCACGGGCATCATTTGGCTGCTCACCTTCGGTCTCTTCGGCATCGGTCAGTTCTTCGACCTCTTCCGCATGAAACGCCTCGTGCGAACGGCGAACATCCGCGACGGGTATCTGCCGCACCCGCGACTCGCCGCGGCCGCCGAGCCCTCCGGCCCGTCGCGGCAGCTCACGAAGGCGGATACCCGGCAACAGATCCTGCTGAAGGCCGCGCAGGCGAACGGCGGACTGCTGACGGTGACACAGGGCGTCCTGGCCACGGGCCTCAGCTTCGAAGAGGTGGAGGAAGCCCTGCGGGAAATGGTTGTCAAGGGGCATGTGGACGTGGACAACGCCGCCGACAGCGGCGTGATCGTGTACCGTTTCCCGGGATTGGCCGGCCCGTTCAAGTGACGAGCCGTCCGCTCCCGCATGCCTCCGAACTCCCGCCCGCCTCCCTCGAGGGGTGGTACGTCCTTCATCAATCGATCGAACTCGACTGGACCGGCCTCGGCGGTGCGGATCCGGCGGAAGCCCGGGAGGCGCTGAGGAGCTTCGCCGCGCGGGCCGAGAAGTGGTCCACCGGAGCGGAGCCCGGCTGGTCCGGCGTCTACCGCGTCGCGGGGAGCGGGATCGATTTTCTCATCCTCCATTTCCGGGACACGTTCGACCGCCTCATTGAAGCGGCGCGCGAAATGAAGCTCTCCGCCTGGGGCGATCACGTCCTTGTCCGCGAGGAGTACCTGTCCGTGGTGGAATTGGGTCTCTACTCCCTGACCCGGGAGCTCTCCGGTCGGATCGACCCGGAGGACCGCGAGGCGTGGGACGCCGCCCTGGCAGACGCCCTCGCGGCGGAGCGGCGCAAGGGGTACGTGCGGCGCCGGCTCGAGCCGAGACAGCCGGAGCACATGCCGTACGTCTGCACCTATCCGATGGACAAGCGGCGCAACCCGGGGCAGAACTGGTACACGCTTCCGCTGGAGAAGCGGGCGGAGCTGATGGCGGCGCACGGGAGGCTGGGACGGCGCTTCGCGGGCCGGATCGTCCAGGTGATCAGCGGATCGATGGGCCTGGACGACTGGGAGTGGGCGGTGACGCTGTGGGCGGCGGATCCGCTGGAGTTCAAGGCCATCATCGGCGAGATGCGCTACGACGCGGCGAGCGCGGAGTACGCGGAGTTCGGCCCCTTCACCGTCGGCAAGCGGATGGCCGGCGGGGAGTTCGAGAGACTGCTTTCGTCGGTGGCGGCGCGATGAGCGCGGCAGCCGTCACGCTCTCCCGGGAGCTCACGATTCCCGACGTCGTCGCCGTGGCGCGCGGCGGCGCGAAGGTCCGGGAACTCGATGAGGGCGCACGAGAACGGGTGGAGGCAAGCCGGTTAGCGGTGGAGGAGGCGCTGGCTCGGCCGGGGGCCCGGATCTACGGGATCACGACAGGCTACGGATCGCTCGCGGGAACCCGCATCGCGCCGCCAGATGCGGCCCGGCTGTCGTGGAACCTGATCCTCAAGTGTGCGACGGGGACGGGTTCCCCGCTGCCGGAGGACTGGGCGCGGGCGATGCTGCTCGTGCGGGCGAACTCGCTCGCCCTCGGTGCTTCGGGTGTGCGACCGGTGATCATCGACACGCTGGTCCGCATGCTGAACAGGGGCGTCACGCCCGTCGTGCCGGGCAAGGGTTCGCTCGGGGCGAGCGGCGATCTCGCCCCCCTCGCGCACATGGCGGCGGTCGCGACCCGTTCACCGGGCCCGGAGCGGGGCGCCGGCGAGGGCGAGGGGCCATCGGCGTTCAGCGGCGAGGCGTGGTTCGAAGGGCGCCGTATGGACGGGGCGAGCGCGATGGCCGCCGCGGGGGTCCCCCGCCCGCGCCTGGAGGCCAAGGAGGGACTGGCGCTGACGAACGGCACGACGATGATGGTCGCGGGCGCCGCGCTGCAGCTCCACGACGCGCGACATCTGCTCCTGCACGCGGAGTTGGCGGCGGCGCTGAGCTTCGAGGCGTTGCTGGCCCGTTCGGCCGCGCTGAAGCCGGCGCTGCACGAGGCGAACAACCAGCCGGGCCAGATCGGAACCGCGGCGAGACTCCGATCGCTCCTTTCGGGGAGCGGACTCGTCGATGCGGACGCCGACCGGGTCCAGGATGCCTACAGCCTGCGCTGCACGCCCCAGATCGTCGGTCCGGTTCACGACATGGTCGGATTCCTGTGGGGGCGCGTGGAAGCGTCGCTCAATGCCGTGTCGGACAACCCGCTGGTCTTCCCCGCCGCCGGACGGAGTCCGGGCGAGGTCGTTTCGGGCGGGAATTTTCATGGCGCCGGACCGGCGCTGTGGCTCGACACGGTAGGGATCGCGCTCGCGGACATCGCAAGCCTGTCGGATCGCCGGATGTTTCGCATGCTGACGCCGGAACTCTCCGCGGGGCTGCCCGCCATGCTCGTGGAGTCGCCGGGGCTGCACGGGGGCCTGATGTCGCTCCAGTACACGGGGGCGGCGCTCGTATCCGACAACAAGACGCTCGCGCACCCGGACTCCGTCGACTCGATCCCGACGAGCGCGAACCAGGAGGACCACGTGAGCATGGGGGCCAACGCGGCCCGGCACACGCATGAGATCCTCGACAACACGCGCACGGTGCTCGCGATCGAACTGCTCGGCGCCGCCCAGGCGGTCTATCTCCGCCCCGGGGGGCCGGACCGGCTGGGCGCCGGCACGCGGGCCGTTTACGAGGCCGTCCGCGGCTTCGTGCCGCCGGTCATCGAGGACCGCTCCCTGGCGGAGGACATCGCGCGCCTGGAGGCGGCCATCGGCGATGGGACGCTGGAACGGGCCGCGGCCGACGCCCTGGGCGATCTCTGGCCTCCCGCGCCGCTCTGAGCCCGGGGTGGCTCCTCTGCGAGCCCAACGTGAGCGAGGGACGCGATCCGCACAGGATGGCCCGCTTCACGGCCGCGGTCGAGGGAAGCCGCGGCGTCGAGTTCCTCCACAGGTCGGCCGATCCGGACCACCACCGCATGGTGCTCGCCTACCGGGGAGCCCCGGCGGACGTCGTCCGCGCGACGATCGCGCTCGCGGCGGCCGTGTACGCGGAGGTGGACCTCCGGCGGCACCGGGGCCGGCACCCCCGCATCGGCGCGCTGGATGTCGTTCCCTTCGTGCGCGGTCCCGGCTGTCCCGAGGGCGAGGCTCTCGGAGCATCCCGGTCCTTCGGCGAGTGGGCGGCTGAACGTGGCGTCCCGGTCTTCTTCTACGAACGGGCGGCGACGATCGCGGGGCGGACTTCCCTTCCCGGCATCCGGTCCGGGCAGTTCGAGGGTCTGGCCGGGAAACTGTCCAGCCCCGAGTGGAGGCCGGACCTCGGCCCTCCGGCGCCTCACCCGTCGCTGGGCGCCGTCGCCGTCGGTGTGCGACAGCCGCTCGTGCGTTTCAACGTGAACCTCGACACGGTGGACCCGGGACCGGCCCGGCGCATCGCGGCGGCGATCCGGGAGTCGGGCGGCGGGCTCCGGCATGTCCGGGCGCTCGGAATCCCGCTCCGGCGACGGGGGCTGACGCAGGTGTCCATGAACCTGACCCGCCACGAGGCGACCGGGATCGAACCGGTGTACGAGCGGGTCGCCGAGCGCGCGCGGGCGGAGGGCGTGGCCCTCGCGGGGTGCGAGTTCATCGGCCCGGTGCCCGCCGGGGCGATTCGCGGCCTCGATCCGCGGCTGGACGCGGATCTCGCACCGGACCAGATATTGGAGCTGCCGGGGACCGGAGACGCCGAAGCGGGAGGAGAGGTATGAAACCGGCCGGACCGATCCGGGCGCCGAGGGGAACGACGCTCTCCTGCAGGGGATGGCACCAGGAGGCGGCCCTCCGGATGCTCATGAACAACCTCGACCCGGACGTGGCGGAGCGTCCCGGCGACCTCATCGTGTACGGGGGCGCGGGGAAGGCGGCGCGCGACTGGACCGCGTACGCGAAGATCGTGGAGACGCTGCGGCGGCTCGAGAACGACGAGACCCTCCTCGTCCAGAGCGGAAAGCCGGTCGGCGTATTCCGCACCCACGACGAAGCGCCGCGCGTCCTCATCGCGAACGCCCACCTCGTACCCCGCTGGGGAGATATCGACGAGTTCCGGCGCCTCGATGCGCTGGGGCTGACGATGTACGGGCAGATGACCGCGGGTTCGTGGATCTACATCGGCACCCAGGGCATCCTCCAGGGGACGTACGAGACGTTCGCGGAACTCGCGCGGCAGCACTTCGGGGGCTCCCTCGCGGGACGGTTTGTTGTGACCGCCGGACTGGGCGGAATGGGGGGTGCCCAGCCGCTCGCCGCGACGATGAATGGAGGGGCTTTCCTCGGCGTCGAGGTCCGGGAGGACCGGATTCGCCGCCGCCTCGACACGGGCTACTGCGACCGCATGGCGACGGATCTGGACGAGGCGCTGGAGTGGCTCACCACCGCCGTGGACCGGCGAGAGGCGCTTTCCGTAGCCCTGCTCGGGAACATCGCCGAAGTCCTGCCGGCGCTCGCGGCGGGCGGCGTTGTGCCCGACGTGCTCACGGACCAGACCTCGGCGCACGACCTTCGCCTCGGCTACATCCCCGCGGGCCTGTCCGTGGAAGCGGCCGAGACCATGAGCGCCTCGGACCCGGACGGCTACGTCGAGCGGGTCCTCGATTCGATGGTGGCGCACGTGTCGGCCATGCTCGCGCTCAGGGAGAGGGGGGCGGTCGCGTTCGACTACGGGAACAACCTCCGCGGCCAGGTCGCCGACCTGCGCGGGATGTCGGAGGCCTTCGACATTCCGGGCTTCGTGCCGGCCTTCATTCGACCCCTCTTCTGCCGGGGCGCGGGACCCTTCCGCTGGGCCGCCCTCTCCGGTGACCCCGGGGATATCGCGGCGACGGACGCCGCCGTCCTCGAAACCTTCCCCGAGAAGGAGGCGCTGGGCCGTTGGATCCGCCAGGCGCGCGAGCGGGTCCGCTTCCAGGGCCTCCCCTCCCGCATCTGCTGGCTCGAATACGGCGAGCGCGCGGAGATGGGCGAGCGCTTCAACTGGCTGGTGAAGACGGGACGGGTGCGGGCGCCCATCGTGATTGGGCGCGACCATCTCGACACCGGCTCCGTGGCTTCGCCGAACCGGGAGACGGAGGGCATGCGGGACGGCTCCGACGCGATCGCCGACTGGCCGCTGCTCAACGCCATGCTCAACACCGCCTGCGGGGCAAGCTGGGTTTCGATCCACAACGGGGGCGGCGTGGGCATCGGGTATTCCACGCACGCGGGCATGGTGTGCGTCGCCGACGGGACGGAATCGGGCAGCCGGCGGCTGGAGCGGGTGCTCACGGCGGATCCGGGGACCGGCGTCATGCGGCACGCCGACGCGGGGTATCCGGAGGCGATCCGCACGGCCCGCGAGCGCGGGGTCGACCTTCCCATGCTCGAGTAACCGCCCGCTCTCCGCCATGCCGCGCCTCGCGAACATCGGCTGCCTCGCCACCTGCGCGAGCCCCGCCGGCCAGGACGACATCGGGATCATCCGGGACGCCGGACTCGTGTGGCGCGATGGGGCCGTGCGCTGGACCGGGCCGGCCGCGGCGCTGCCGGCGGAATACGAGGCGGAGCCCGCCCGGGACGCCGGCGGAGGGCTCGTCATTCCCGGACTCGTGGACGCGCACACCCATCTCGCCTTCGGCGGCTGGCGGGCGGGCGAGTTCTCCGACCGAATCCGGGGCCGCGGCTACCTGGAGATCGCCGCGGCGGGCGGCGGGATCGCGTCCACCGTGCGAGCCACGCGCGCGCTCGACGAGGAGGCGCTTCTCACCCGGGCGCACGAGTTCCTTTCCGCGATGGTGTCCGTCGGGATCACGACCGTAGAGGCGAAGAGCGGGTACGGACTGGACCTCGAGACGGAACTCCGGCTCCTGCGGGTGTACCGCCGGCTCGGCGAGATGGGACCGGCGCGGGTCGTCGCGACGTGCCTCGCCGCGCACGTCGTCCCTCCGGAATGGGCGGCGGACCGGGCGGGCTATGTGAAGCTCATCACGGAGCGGATCCTGCCCGCCGTGGCCGAGGAGGGGTTGGCCGAGTTCTGCGATGTGTTCGTCGAGGACTCCGCTTTCTCCGCCGACGAGGCCCGGCGGATCTGCGAACGGGGATCCGAGCTGGGGCTGCGGCCGAAACTCCACGTGGATCAGCTCTCCGGGGGTGGCGGGGCCGAACTCGCCGCGTCACTCGGTGCCGTGTCGGCGGACCACCTGGAGTACGTGTCGGAGGCCGGGATCGGGGCGCTCGCGGCGGCCGGCGTCGTCGCGGTCACGCTCCCCCTCGCCACCCTCTATCTGAACCAGGCGCCGCCCCCGGCCCGGGCGCTCATCGAGGGCGGCGTCGCGGTGGCGGTCGCCAGCGACTTCAACCCCGGCACGGCCCCGTCCTGGCACCTTCCCTTCGCCATGACGCTGGCGTGCACGCGACAGCGGATGACGCCCGCCGAAGTGCTCAAGGGCGCGACGCGCTACGCGGCCCGCGCCCTGGGCCGCGAAGGTGAAGTGGGGTCGCTGGAACCGGGCGCCGCGGCGGACTTCGCGGTCATCGATGCCCCGGACGTGGAGCACTGGCTCTACCATCTGCGGCCCAACGCGTGCATCGCCACGGCGGTCGGCGGCGAGGTCCGACACGGAGTTCTCCGCGAGGCCTAGCAGTCCGTGGCACAGCCTCGCTGCGTTCGAACCCCGCTGCGTTCGAGCGGCGACGGCCGGCGGCGCGAGGTCAGAGGCCGGGGGGCGCGGCCGAGTCGAGCTTGACGGTGCCCCCGTCAAGCCTGATGACGGTACGGTTCCATCCGCCGTCCCGCCGACGGGTGAGGTGGAGCATCTCGGTGGCGGCGTCGAGCAGGTCTGCCGCGATGAGCTTGCCCCCGTAGCTCTCGCGGATCGTGGGCACGGGCGTGTGTCCGACGACGTGCGTGTCGGCTCCGAAGCGCTCCAGAACGGCATCGAGGTGGGCCCCGAGCGTATCGGTGAGCACGAGATCCCGATACCAGAGCACGCTCTCCGGTCCGAAGAAGAAGTCGTAGCGGCGATAGATCTGGGCGGTATCGAGCCGGGCTTCACGCACGTATTCGCGGAGGAACGCTTCGTCCCGCCATCTCGTGAACAGCGGTTCCGCGATGAAGGTCTCCAGGGTGTCCTGGTACTCCTCGAGCGACGAGTCGACAAATGCCGGACTCACGCCCCCATGAGCGAACAGCACGTCCTCCAGTCGAACGAGCCCCGGCTTGGCCGCGATCCAGCCGCCGAGGACAGACCTCTCCGGATCGAACAGCGTCTCGTAGGAGATGCCGTGCAGCTCGCCGATCGTCTGTTCCTTCGGCGCCACGTAGCGTAGGTCGCCGGACAGGACCATCGCTTCATGATTGCCAAGGAGCGTGATGACCCGGCCGCCGGCCGCCATGGCCTCCCGTTCCAGACCGTAAACGAACCAGAGGAGGCGGGTCACGTCGTTTCCCCGGTCGAACAGGTCGCCGAGAAAGGCGACCGCGGCGCCGCCGCCCGTCCAGCGCCCTTCCGCGTCGATCAGGCCGGCCAGGCCGAGCAGCGAGATGACCCGGTCGAATTCGCCGTGCACGTCGCCGAACACGAACACCGAGTCGCGGCCCGCGAGGTCGACTTCCGGCGGTGGGGGCTCCGCCCAGATCCGGGTTCGGTGAAGCGGCGCGGCCCGGCCGTCGGCGTCCGGAGGCTCAGCTCCGTATTCGAGGGTGACTTCGGGCGCCCGTACCCGCAGGCGAGCCGCGTGCGCGTATCCCGGCTCCGTCGTCCGCTCATCGACCACCCGGCCATCGACGATCGCCCGCACCAGGCCGGGCCGCTCCTCCTCGGTCAGCCAGCGCACCTCGATGCCGGGGCCGGCGAAGGCGACGTAGAGTCCGTACTCCCCCGCGACGTGCCAACCGGGCTGCCCCGGTTGCGCGGGGGAGCCGGCCGGCGAAGTCGCGTCTCCGGAAGCGGGCGCGGAGGTGCCGGACCACCCCGCTCCCGCGGCGGCGACGGCACAGCCCAGCAGCACGGACATCCGACGCGGGATTCTCAGGGGATCAACTCGTAGCGGCCGTCATCGACCCGCTCCAGCAGACGGACGATGCGCCCGTGCATGGCCCCTATCTCCCGCTCCGTCAGGCCGAGCTGGATCCGCTCCGCGTCGCGCCGGACCCCGCGGCCGGGGTCGAGATTCTCCGTCGGCTCCACCTCCACGAAGTTTCCGTCCCGCAGCTCGAGCTCCACGAGGATCCCGAGCCGCGACTGCAGCTCCTCGAGGGAGAGGCCGCGCAGCCGGTCGATGGCGGAAGCGGGGTAGCGGTCGAGGCGCAGGTTGCGCCACTGCGTACCGCGGTTGCTCGGCTCGCTCGCGAACGCCACGCCGTTGTCGACGCTGAACACGCGCGGCCACGCGGGATCCAACGACTGCACGAAGTTCCCCTCGTTCGAGTCGCTGTGGCGGATGATGTACGTCAGGAGGTTGAAGTTCCCGACCAGACGCTCGTAGACCTCGTCCTCCTCGATCCGGTCTTCGTCGGGCAGTTCCTCGGGCAGATCGACGTTGAACATCCAGTACTGGAGCGCGACGAGGGTCATCGGCCACTCGCCGAACGTCGGTTCAGGAGGCATGGCCGTGTCTCCCGTTCGGGCGACCGTCTCCCGGACGACGTCGATGGGGAACGCACGGATCGCGGTCGGCGGGACGACCATCTCCCGCTCGTCGAGGAAGAGGGCCTGGACGCCGTAGGCCGCCAGTTCGTAGCGTGGCTGGTTGTTGAACTCGTCCGCGCCCTCGGTGGCCGGGGCGTACTTGACCTGGAGCACGTGGTCGCCGGACTGCAGCGTGACGCGATACGTGCGCTCGCCGGGAAGACCGCGGGACGGGCGTACGTCGAGGACCTGCATGTCGCCCTCGCGGAGGATCTGTTCGATCTCGGCGATGGGGAGCAGGAAATTGGCGTCCTGCGCGGTCGCCGGGACCGGCGCCGCAACGGCGACTACCGCAGCGACGAGGACCAGGGCGCGTAACGGATCGGTGCGTCGCATCATTCCGAGGCCTCCTTCCGTGCGGGACCCGTAGGCTGCCGAAGCGGGAGATGCACGTCGAACGTCGTCCCGCGTCCCGGTTCGCTCTCGACCGAGATGTCTCCTCCGTGCTGGTGTACGATCTGGAGCGTGATCGCGAGACCCAGACCCATCCCGATCCGCTCGCCCTTGGTCGTGAAGCCGGGCTCGAAAATCTCCTCGATGACGTCGGGCGGGATGCCCCGGCCCGTGTCGGCGACGCGGACGTGCGCGTGGTCCCCTTCCGCGCGCGTTCGGATTGTGAGCACGCCGCCACCCTGCATGGCCTGGGCCGCGTTGTGCACGAGGTTCATGAACACCTGGTTGATCCGGTTCGGATGGCACACGACGAGCGGGAGGTCCCCGAAGTCGCGGACGACCTCGATCTCCCTCAGCTCGTGTCCGAGAAGCGCCAGCGTGCCCTCGATGCCCTCGTGAAGGTCCACGGGACGAGGCTCGGACGTCGTGGGCCGCCCGAAGTTCCGCAGGTTCCGTACGAGGCTCACCATGCGTTCCACCGCGATGCCGTTCGTTCGCAGCACCGACTCCGTGGCCCGCACCACCCGCCGGACCTCGTCGAGTTCGTCCGGCGTGACGACCTCGTCTTCGAGGATCTTCCCTAACTTGAGGAGCGCGCGCTCGATGACGTGGTGGTTGCTGTTCAGCGCGCCCAGCGGCGTGTTGAGTTCGTGTGCGATTCCCGCGACGAGCATGCCGAGCGTCGCGAGTCGGGCCTGCGTGATCTCGCGGGCCGTCGGCTCAAGTGCAGGCCCGCTCACAGAAAGGCCTGTATCCAGCGCTGCCGGAGACCAGCGAGTTCGTCGTTGGCCGCCTCGAGTTCGGCGATGCGTTCGGTCAGCGCGCGGAAGAGGAGGCTTCGCTCGACCCCGTTGCGGATGGCGAAGGCCAGCGCGTCGTTGTTCCACGGCTTCTCGAGGTACTGGTAGAGCCCCGCCTCGTTGATGGCGAGGATGGCGTTTTCCTTGTCGGCGTAGCCCGTGAGCAGGATCCGGGTCGCTTCCGGCCTCATCCGGCGGGCCCGTGTCAGGAACTGCACCCCGTCGAGTTCGGGCATCATGAGGTCGGCCACGATCGCGTGGACCGGCTCCTCTTCCAGGTGGGCGAGCGCGTCCCGCGCGGAGGTGAACGGGAGCACGAGGTGGTCCGTCTCCAATTCCAGGAACCCCTGGATGGCGTCCACGACCATGTCCTCGTCGTCGACGACCATCACGGTGCCGCCGTCCGGCTTGATCTCATCCATGTCGGATCATGCCACCGCCAGGCCGCGAACGCGACTCGCGAGACCGCGGAGCAGGTCGAGGCCGAGTTCCGGGTGGTCGATGAGGAGGTCTCGAAAGTCCTCGCGGGTGATGCGCAGCACGCGGGTGGGCTCGACGGCGCGCGCCTCGACGAGACTCGGGTGTTCGTCGATCAGCGCCCACGTCCCGAACGCCTCTCCGTCCGTGATGGAGATCGATCCTTCTCCCTCCCCCTCGAGCGAAACCTCGCCGTGGATCACGAGATAGAGGGCGTCCGTCGGCTCCCCCCTGCGGATGAAGATGGCGTCCGGCCGCACCTCGACCTCTCTCGCGATCGAGGCGAGGAGCGCGAGTTGCCGGCTCTCCACGCCCGAGAGGAGATCCACGCTCTGCAGGCGGAACACCTTTTCGATCAGTTCCATCTCTTCCTCGTCTCGTTCGTCCCCCGACTCCCGCGCGGGGTCCTCCGCCCGTCGTGCGATCCGGCTGGCCACCCGGGCCAGCGCCGGCTCCGCCGGCGCGAAACCGCGGAGGGCCTCTCCCGTCGCCGCGCGGTCCGTCTCGAAGGATGTCCAGAGCGCGCACCTCGCGATCCAGGCGTCCTCATCGTCCCATAGCTCCCGCAGCACCTCCTCCGGCTCGGGCGCGGCCCCCTGGGGCGCCTCCTCCGCGAGCACCGGCCTGAGGTCCGAGAACGTGCGGTGCCCGACCGTGGTCTCGATCCATTCCAGCGCGTTCGCCCGGCGGCGCGGGTCCCCGCTCTCGAGGGCCAGGTAGCTGCGCCGCATCGGTTGTTCGGGATATACGAGCCCGAGCCACCGGAAGGCACTCGCCCGCCGGTCCCTACTCGCCTCGTCGAGCGCCCGGAGGAGCAGCGTCCGGGGCATCGACGCCGTCACGCCCTCGAGCGCGGTGGCGGCGCGGCGGTAGCGGCGCGATGCCTCGACCTCGCGCTCCACGGCCTCGAGCACCCTCTCCACCGGGAAAGTGAGGTGATCGTGCCCCGTGCGCAGCCGGTGGAGCGAGACGAGGGCCTGGTCGTCGAGCGCCTGTTCGGTTTCCGGCAGCAGATAGGACGTGATCAATGCGTCGATCGTCGCCGGCGTCGCGATCTCCCCCAGCACGCTCGCCACGCCTCGGCGTACCCACGGATCGCCAGTCGGGTCGGCAAGCGCCGCGAGCAGCGGTTTGACGATCTCCTCTCCCCGTCGCGCGAGGCCGTCGCGCGCCGCGCTCCGCGTGCGTGGGGTCGCCAGCGACGCGATCGCCGCCTGCACGAGAGCCGGTTGCGGAAGCCGGGATGCGCTGCGCACGGCCGCCGCCGCAACCTCTTCGCGGGGATCGGAGATGAGTTCGAGGAGGATGCGCTCCACCGCGGGATGACCGGGGACGAGGCCTGCCGCCATCGCCAGCTCGCGCGCGCCGGATTCGTCGAGCGCCCCCCGCTCGTGTTCCCGCAGCAGGTGTTCGAAGCGGGGGGTCGCGATGCGCTCGGCTCGCGCGGCGCCGAAGTCACTGAACAGGCAGTCGAGCGCGGCCGAGCGGGCGTTCGTCGACTCCGAGTCGAGGAGCGGGATGAGGACATCGCGGGCGCGCGGCGCCGCCCTCAGGGCGAGAAGGCGAACTGCGGCGCGCCGCACGGCGGCATCCGGATCCTCGAGCCGGGCCCGCACGGCCTCCTCGTTCGAGAGCCCGGGGGCGCGCGTCAGGGATCGCAACGCTCTCGCCCGCAGGCCGGGGTTGTCGTGTTCGAGGAGGCGGTACAACTCCGGGGAGAGCGCCTCGATGTCCTCCGGCGTGGCGCCGCGCAGTACGTCGAAGGCGAACGCGACCTTCAGCGGCCGCTCGTCCCCGAGCGCGTCCCGCGCGAGCGCGAGCGCGCCCGCATCCTCCATCGACACGAAGGTCCCGCGCAGGCTCGCGAAGCGCCCCTCGAAGGATTGCGCGAGACTCGTGACGTACGACTTTCGCACCCTGAGGAAGGCGAGCAGCAGGACGCCCGCCAGCGCCACGCCGACGACCCCGAGGATGATGAGCCGGCCCATGATCGAAACGCCGGCGAGCGCGAGCGAGGGGATGGCGATGAGTACGCCGGAGAGCGCCTTCCCCAGCCCCTTCTCCACCGCCACGTCGATGTACGACTTCGCCTTGAGCTTGATGTCCTCGGGGACGGGGACATAGAGGATCTCGCGGCCCGTGCGCTCGGCGGAATACCGGAACGTCTTCTCCGTCGTCCGGGCCCCGACGGCGACGGCGAGCGCGGCGGTGGACAGCCACACCGCGGCGGCGAGCGCTCCGGTCGCGAGGATCACGGCCACGGGGAAGATGATGACGGCCACCGCCGCCCCCCAGCGGCGCAGGACCGGACGCAGTGCGAGGAGGACCACGATCGGAAGCCACTGCGTGAGCACATCGACGAAGGCCAGGAAGCCGGCGATCGCGCCCAGATCGGTGAAGACCTCTCGCGTGAGCGTGTTGTACTGGTAGTCGATGAACTGCTTGACGACGATGGTCAGCAGCACGGTGGCCGCGATGAGCCGCACCTGCGGGTGTGCGGCCATGCGCCTCAGGTCGCTGCGCTCGAGTTCGGGATCTTCCGCGTGCGCGTACTCCGATGGCGGCTCCGGCGGCTCCCGCGACCAGACGAGGGCGAGGCCTCCCGCCAGCGCGAGAAGGGCGGCGCCCGCCACGAGAAGCAGATTCTCCGACGGCCCTCCGCCCGACGTGAAGACGGTCGTGAGGAGCGCCCCCAGCGTGGCCCCGGCCGAACCCGAGGCGATGACGATGGGATAGGCGCGTTTCGCGTCGCGCGCGTTGTAGAAGACCTGCGTCGCGATGTAGAAGTGCGTGACGAGCGAGGCCGCCAGCACGTCGTACCACCCGTAGAAGACCAGCCCGAACCACGCCTCCCCCGGCCGGTAGAGGAGGCGGAAGGCAACCATGCTGAGGGCGAAGAACGCCGCCGTCAGGGGGATGAGGCGGCGCCACGATATCCGGTCCGAGAGGAAGTTGTAGAACGGGGCGACGACCACGACCGCCGCGCTGATGAAGTACACCTGGTAGAAATCGCCCGCCGCGAGCCCGGAGAGCGCGAAGGCACTGCGCAGCGGGCGCAGGATGCCGATGACGAAGAGGACGAGCGCCGCCAGCCCCATCATGGCGAACAGCTTCCCCGCCCCCGCCCTTCGCGCGAAGACCCCGCGGAACTTCACGTGCCCTCCGGCGCCGGGGTGGCTTCGACCTCCCGCGCGGTCCATCTTTCGGGGCTTCGGGGCGTGGCGCAGTCCGGTAGCGCACCTGCTTTGGGAGCAGGGGGTCGCCGGTTCAAATCCGGCCGCCCCGATTGAACGTCGGCGAGGTCACCGCAGCACTTCCCTTTCGATCCATCCCCTGGCTTGCCGGATCGCCCTCGCACGGTGGCTCGTCGCCGTCTTCACCACGGCGGGCAGTTCCGCGTAGGTGCGGTCGTGGCCCTCCGGCACGAAGAGCGGGTCGTAGCCGAAGCCTCCCGAACCGCTCGGCCGGCGCGCGATCCGGCCGTGCACGATGCCCTCCACGACTTCGTGGCGCAGATCGTCCGTGAGCGCGACCGCGCAACGATAGTGCGCCCTGCGGCGGCCCGCGTCCACGCCTTCCATCCGATGGAGGAGCCAGCGGTTGTTCGCTTCGTCCCGCCCCCAGCGCTCGACGCGGTCGGGCGGGGCGAAGCGCCGGGTGCGCACGCCCGGGCCGCCTCCGAGGGCGTCCACGCAAAGGCCCGAATCGTCCGCGAGCACGGGGAGGCCGGACCGGCGGTGGAAGTACTTCGCCTTGGACAGGGCGTTGCGCGCGAAGGTGTCGAAGGGCTCGAGGTCGTTCTCTTCCTCGTGCTCGCGAAGGCCGAGATCCTCCGGGCCGAGCAACCGGACGGGAAGGTCGGCGAGGAGTCCGCGGATTTCGCGGAGTTTGTGGGCGCTGCGCGTGGCGACGAGGACCGGGGGCGGATTCAGTCCGCCCAAAGGCTCTCCGCCGTGAGACTCTCCGCGAACTCCGGGTAGACCTTCCACAGGTATCCGCCCATGACGAGCGCCGCGAGAATGTTCCCGATCAGGATCGACCACCAGGCGAGTTCATCGAGGATCCAGCCGCCCAGCATCGCGACCATCGCGACGAAGAAGACCTCGAAGACGACGAACAGCACGATGATGCCGAGGGCCAGCGGCGGGAACCTGGACACCTGTCTCGCGAGGCCGGAGACCGCGACGCCGAACAGCACGAAAAAGGCGAAGTGGGCCAGCGTGTAGCCGAGGACGGGCGCGAAGGAGATCTCGACCGCAGCCGGGGTGGGGGCGCCGCGGAAGAGGACCGTCGCCAGCGCCGCCGGCGTGTAGAGTGGCTGTCTCAGAATGGTGTCGATGATGAGGAACCAGCACGCGACGACGAGCGCGCCGAGGACCCCTGCGTAGATTCCGTGCCGCGTGACGCGGTGCGTCTGGAGGAAGTTCATCATCCCCACGATGCCGGGTTCGGAACTCACCCAGTGCATGTGCGTGAACATGACGACTCCGGCCAGCGCGTTCCCGAAGAAGACGGCCGGCCATCCCGGCGCGGACATCACGAGTCCGGAGGGCGCCCGGATGAGTCCGATGTAGAAGGCGAGCGAGCACACGAAGAGCCCGTACAGCGCGCCGATGAATACATTGCGCGGCACGCCCGCCCACTGGACGAGCGCCGCGGCCAGCATCCCGAGCCCGGCCCACGCCGTGAAGTGGATGAGGGTGAAGCCCACGATGATCCCGGCCGACACCTCGACCTCGGCACGGCTGATGATCGCCCCCCAGAGGAAGGCGGGCGTCTGAAGCGGGGTCCCCTGTCCGAGGTCGTAGAAGTAGAAGAGCACCGCGAGGACGAACCCGCCCAGCAGCCCCCCGACGAGCCCGGCCCGGATCCTGCGCCTGAGCGTCAGCACGGCCTCAGAGCGCCGAGTCCGGGTCGACGGCGTGGGCCGCCTCCCACTTGCGCTGCTCCTCCAGGGCTCGCTCGACCTCCCGCTGGCGTTGCCGGCGGCGCGCCCGGAAAATGCCGCCCCCGATCACGACGAGAAGCAGGTAGGGCATCGCCGCCATGAACACGAACATCAGGACGTATCCCGCCTGTTCGTCGGGCGTATGCTGCATCTGCGGGGCCGCCGCGAGGACGGCGAGGGGTTTCGGCACGGCTGCTACAGCTTGTCGAGGACGAGTACCGCCATGAGCAGTGGAAGATACAGGATCGAGGCCCGGAACAAACCCCGGGCGTTCGCCGGCGTCGCGGCACGGGCGAAGCGGAACGCGGTCCACACGAAGAAGCCGCCGAGGCCAAGCGCCACCGCGAAGTAGGCGACGCCGGTGAGGTCGAGTACGCTCGGGAGCAGGCTCACCGGAATCAGCGTCAGCGCGTAGAGCAGCGCCTGGTGGCGCGTCCGCCGGCCCTCGAAATCGCCGACCGAGAGCATGCGAAGCCCCGCCGCCTCGTAGTCGTCGCGGAGCAGCCACGCCAGCGCGAGGAAGTGCGGCAACTGCCAGACGAAGAGGATGGCGAACAGCGCCCAGCCGCCGGGACCGAGCTGTCCGGTGGCGGCGGTCCAGCCGCCGAGAATGGGCAGGGCCCCGGGCACCGCGCCCACGACGGTGGAGAGCGAGTGCACGCGCTTGAGCGGCGTGTAGACGAAGTCGTAGGAGATGAAGGTGGCGAGCGCGAGGCCCGCGGTGAGCGGATTGACCGCGATCCACAGCCAGACGATACCCGCTGCGGCCAGGACGCCGGAGAAGGCCGCGGCCGGGGGCGCCGCGATCCGGCCGGCCGGCAGGGGCCGCGCGCGGGTGCGCCCCATGAGCGCGTCGACGTCCCGCTCCAGCACCTGGTTCATCGCGCTCGTCCCGGAGGCGACAAGCGCAACGCCGGCCATGGCCTGCGCGAAGAGGGCGAAGTCGAAGCTCGCCGCGCCCAGAAGAAAACCGGCGGCCGCGCTCACGACGACGAGCGCCGTGATGCGCGGCTTCGTGAGCTCCAGATATGCGGGAAGCGCCCCGCGAAGCGCGTGGACCCTCCGCGACATCCCGCCGAGCGGGATGCGGGCCTTCAGCAGGCTGCCGGCCTCCACGGCGGGGTCGCGCCTACACGTACTCCATCATGATCGCGATGATCATGATGGCCACCGCCGGGAGCGGCGCCAGCGCCACCAGCCGCAAGCGGTTGGGTTCAAATTTCAGGTGCATGTAGTAGAGCGCGACGAGCAGCGCCTTCCAGACGGCCATGATGAGCAGCGACACCACGATCATCCACTTCGGGATCGCCAGGAACGCCACCAGCACCTCGAGGATCGTGAGAATGGCCAGGTACAGCCAGATGAGCATGTACTTCGGATGCTCGTGCGCGTGATCGTCCGCGGCGCTCGCCGCGTGTCCTCCGGCTTCACTCATTCGTTCGCTCCATATCTCCCGACCGCAGTTGCCGGACGCCGCCTAGATGAGATAGACGATCGTAAACAGGATGATCCACACGAGGTCGACGAAGTGCCAGTAGAGGCCGAGCACCTCGATCCCGTGCGTGTTGTCCGCTCCCCAGTGACCCCGCCAGGCGCGGATCGTGGCCCACGCAAGGCAGATCACGCCGAGCAGGACGTGGAAGCCGTGAAAGCCCGTCATGGTGAAGAACGTGGCCCCGTACAGTCCCGCGGCCGGCGTGAACCCGTGGCTCCCCTCCCAGGACTGGTGCAGCACGAGCTCGATGTACTCGTAGACCTGCACGCCCAGGAAGGTGGCCCCGAGCAGGGTCGTCGACAGCAACCAGAGCTTGATCCCGCGCTGGTCCCCCATCTGCGCGGCCGCGAAGGCCTTCACCATCGTCACCGAACTGCAGATGAGGAGGAAGGTGTTGAAGGCGGTTATCGGGACATTCAACACATCCCCGGGTTCCGCCCACGTGTCGGCGGCCCCGAACCGGAGCACGACGTACGAGCCGATGAGGCCCGCGAAGAACATCACCTCCGAGCACAGAAACACCCACATTCCCACCTTCTGGGTGTAGACATCGAGTCCTCGCTCAGGGACCCGGCCTGCGGTCGCGGCGTGTGCCATCTCGTCAGTTCCCTTCCATGCGGTTTAGTGGCTGCCGGGGGCCGGGCTCACGACGTCCGGCCGTTCGTTCTGCGCCAGCCAGTCCTTGTCCTCCACATCGGGGTGGCTGTACTCGTGCGGACCGTGGTAGACGACCGGGATTTCCTCCCAGTTGCCGTGCTTGGGCGGCGAGGGCGTCTGCCACTCCAGCGTCGTCGCGTCCCACGGATTCGCCCCGGCTTTTCTCCCCTTCTTCAGGCTCCAGAAGAAGTTGAACGCGAACAGGAAGCCGGACGCGAAGAGCCCGAACGCCGCCCACGTGATGATCGCGTTCGTGTCCTCGATGCCCTGCAGGTGCGCGTAGCCGGTGGAGTCGTAGATGCGCCGCATCATCCCCACCATCCCCACGCCGTGCATCGGGAAGAAGACCAGGTTGAAGAAGACGAAAGTGAGCCAGAAGTGGATCTTGCCCATCGTCTCGTTCATCATCCGGCCGAACATCTTCGGATACCAGAAGTAGATCGCCCCGAAGAGCGCGAACAGGCTTCCTCCGAAGAGCACGTAGTGGATGTGGGCCACGATGAAGTACGTGTCGTGGATGTAGATGTCGACCGGCGTGGAGGCCATGAAGACGCCCGACAGGCCGCCGATCGCGAACATCGCCACGAACCCGATCGCGAACAGCATGGCCGAGTGGAGCTGGAGGTTGCCGCGCCACATCGTGCCCATCCAGTTGAACGTCTTGATCGCCGAGGGGACGGCGATGAAGAGCGTCGAGACCGTGAAGGTGAGCCCCAGCATCGGGTTCATCCCGCTCTGGAACATGTGGTGGCCCCACACGATGAAGCCGAGGAAGGCGATCGACACGAGCGCGAGCACCATCGCCTTGTAGCCGAACACCGGCTTCCGCGACCCCACGGAGAGGATCTCGGAGGTGAAGCCCATGGCGGGGAGGATGAGGATGTAGACCTCGGGGTGGCCGAAGAACCAGAACAGGTGCTGCCAGAGGAGCGGCTGTCCGCCGCCCTCCGGGAGGAAGAAGCTCGTACCGATCGTCTGGTCGAAGATGAGCATGATCCCGGCCGCGGACAGGACGGGCATCGCGAGCAGCGCGAGGATGGCCGTGATGAACAGCGACCAGATGGTCAGCGGCATGCGCATCCAGGTCATGCCGGGGGCGCGCATGTTGATCGTCGTGGTGATGTAGTTCACCGATCCGAGAATCGAGGAGAGCCCGATGAAGACGAGCGCCGCCAGCCACAGGACCTGCCCCAGCCCGACGCCCGTAAGGTCGGGACGGGCGCTGAGCGGCGCGTACAGGGTCCAGCCGGCCCCCGCCGCGCCTCCGACGACGAAGAAGCTGGCCAGCGTGAGGATGCCCGCGGGCACCATGGCCCAGAAGGAGAGCATGTTGAGCCGCGGGAACGCCATGTCGTGCGTGCCCAGTTGGAGCGGGATGAGGTAGTTCGCCCACACCCCGACGAGCATCGGCATGATGGCGAGGAAGACCATCACCGAGCCGTGCATCGTGACGAGCGCGTTGTAGAACTCCGGCAGGATGTACCCGCTCGCGACCATGCTCTCGGGGAAGATGCCGCCCAGCGGCAACTCGCCCCGCGCCGGCCACGCGATCTGGTAGCGCATGAGCATCGCGAGCAGTCCGCCGATCATGAGGAAGAACAGCGTGTAGATCAGGAACTGGATCGCGATGACCTTGTGGTCGGTCGAGAAGATGTACTTGCGCAGGAAGGACTGCTCGTGCTCCTCGTGCAGGATCGCCTGCCCGGTCGCCTCCGCTACGATCGTCGCCATATCAGCCTTTCTCGATCACTGGGCGGCGGCCGGCGCCTGGCTGGCCTGCCAGGCGTCGAAGTCCGCCGCGCTGTGCACGGTCACGCTCGCCATCATGTAGTAGTGGCCGAGGCCACAGAGTTCGGCGCACGCGATCTCGAAGTTCCCGGTCTGGGTCGCGTCGAACCACACCGGGATGGTCATGCCGGGCACCGCGTCCTGCTTCACGCGGAGTTCCGGGATGAAGAAGGAGTGGATCACATCCTCGGACTCAAGGAGGATCGTGATGTCCTCGTTCACCGGGAAGTGAAACTGGTTGCGGACGGTGAAATCGTCCGCCGTTCCCAGCGTCTCGTCGACCCCGGGGTAGGTGATGTTCCACTCGAACTGCTTGCCGACGACGAGGAATTCGAGCGCGTCCGCGGGGCGGTTGGAACTCCCCTTGATGTCGTTCCACACGACGGCGGAGTACGCGCCGAGGACCGCGATGATGATCGCGGGGATCACCGTCCAGATGATCTCCAGCCGGTTCGATCCGTGCGTGTAGTGCGCCCTGGCTCCCTCACGTCCCCGGTACTTGATGCAGAACCAGACGATCCCGCCCTCCACGAGGAGGAACGCGATGCCGGTGATGACGAGGATGATCCAGAACAGCTGGTCGATCACGACGCCGAATGTCGAATAGTTCGGGGGCAGCGCCCAATCCACGAGCGATCTCCTTCCAGGTGAGCCCTTCGGGTGAACGGGAAGGCGAGCGGGACCGGGCGGCGGTTCGGCCGCCGGGTCCCGCCCCCGGAGTTACTGGGTGCGCTCCACCCGGATGCGGTTCGTACCGTGCTCGAGCACGAGCGCGTCGCCCATGGGGACCTCGGCGCCCATCATCTCGGCGTTGTAGTCGAACGTGGCCACGGCCATCTCTCCCGCCGTAACGGTCACGCTCGCCGTCTGCGTACCGAACTCCTCGTGCCACGCCGTCATCGTGTAGTCGCCGGCGGGAACATTGGCGATCGAGAACCTCCCGTCGGCGCCCGTCACCGCGAAGTACGGGTGGTCGACGACGCCGATGTACGCCTGCATCCAGCCGTGCACGTCACAGCGCACGGGCACCATCACTTCCGCCACCTGGAAGCGCTGCGTGCTCGTGATCCCCGCGCGGGGCTGGCTGATGTTGAAGCCGCGGTTCTCGGTCGGGGTGGCGTTGATGTTGTGGAGCAGGTTGTCGCTGTTCGAGATCTCGATGTCCTGACCGCTCTGCACGCCGAGCACGTGCGGCGTGTAGCGGCAGTTCACCTGGTCGAGCTCCGCGGCGCCGGACGCGGCCGGCGCGCCGGAGACACCCTCGCTCAGGTAGACGAACACGTTGGCGAGGCCGCCTTCGGACACGAGGACGCTCTGGGCCATGGGCCCTTCCGCGCCGTAGCCGGCGGCGCAATCCGCCTCGGCCGACATGTCGATGGACTCCATCGTCGGGACCATCCCGCCGAAGTTGGCCATGCCCGCTATGGTGCCGACGGTCGATGGGTCTACCGCGGCGGCGGCCGGCGCCGCTTCGCCCGCGTCGTCCGCCGCTTCCGACGAACCACCATCGCCGCCGCCACAGGCGGCCATCGCCGCGACGGCCATGAGGGCGGCCGAGCGGTTCCAGAAATGCGATCGCATTGACTTACCTCCGTACTGAAAGCTGTTGCGCTATCGGCTGTTGAGAGCCCTTCCCCGTTGCTTCATCCATCTCTCCGGCGATCCTGGGCCCGGCGCACGAGAACGAGACCGAAGGCCCCCGTCAAGAGCATGGCCAGCAGGGGCGTCACGACGACCGTGCTGGATGCCGGAGGTTCGAGCAGAATGTAATACCACGTGCTCACGGAACTGCGCTTTCCGACCTCGGCGCTGGACCCGTCCCAGGCCTGGAACGCGATGGGCGTCGGCGTCCCCTCGGCGAAGTCGAGGCCATCGCTTTCGACTTCGATCGAGCGGCGGAGATAGAGCGTCCAGCGCCCCTCCTCCCACGTCGCTTCTCCCGTTACCGGGTCCTCCGCGAGCGGTTCGACGGAGTCGAGGCCGCGGCCGCGCCCCGCACCGACGCCGGCGTCCGAATCCCACGTCCACAGGTAGACCGGCTCCCGGGCGTCCCCCATCAGGAAGTACGGCCGGTCGGTGCCCTCCGGCGGTTCGAAGGGGAACTGCAGGAGCACCGCGTCCGGGGGCCGCACGGCCGGCGCGCCGGCGCTGTCGAGGGCGATGGGTTCCGCGCCGTCCAGGTCGAGGGCGGCCGTGATCTTGTACTGCCACTCGTCCCAGTTCGGGTCCGGGCTGTTCGATGGGTCATTCCACTGCACGCGCAGCGCGATATCGCTTCCGTCGTGAAGCCCCTGCACCCAGAGTCCGTCGACCGTCGGCGCGAAGTTGCGGGGCAGCTGCACGACCTGGCCCGACAGCGGGAAGTAGAAAGCCTCGACGCCCGCCCACGCTTCCTCCCCACCATCGGCCGGCAGCCCGCCCTCGGCGCGTCCCACGCGGATCACTTCGCGCAGCGGCGGCATCTCCCGCGGCCCCATGGAGGCGAGGTAGTGCGCGAGTTGCCACACCTCGTCGGGCGAGACGACGCCCGAGTTCATGGCGTCGATCGCCGACGGCATCGGCGTGCCGTCCAGCCCCGTCAGCATCCGGGTGTGCATGTCCTCGACGCTGCTGCCCCCGTTCAGCACCCACGCCTCAGTGAGATCGGCCGCGCGGATGGGCAGGCCGCGCCAGTCCTCCAGCGTCGGCGCCGAGGTCCCGTCGCCCCGCCCGGACAGGCCGTGGCACTCCTCGCACAGCATCGTGAGGTACGCCGCCGCACCCGCCTCGATCGCGGCGGGACCGCCGCCGGGATCCGAGCCGAAATCCAGGGGCTCCGGGGCCGGACCCTGGCCGAAGAACCGCGAGAAGCTCTTCAGGTAGACGATGAGGTCGTCGATCTCCCCGTCCGTGAGGTTGGGCCAGCCCGGCATCGTCGTACCCGGCAGCCCGTTCTCGATCGCGAAGCGGATGTCCGCGTCCGTCGGGAGCTGCCCGCTTCCGGTCGTCCGGATCTGATAGAGCGCCTGCGTGAAGTCCCGCGGGCGCGGCAGCATCGAGGCGGCGGCGGAGCCATCCCCCTGCCCCGTCTCGCCGTGACATTCGGCGCACCAGCGGTCGTACACGACCTTCCCCGCGGCGGCGGCATCTTCCTGTGCCGCCAGCGGGGGCGAGGCGGTAACGGCGAGGATGGCGAACCCGCCGAGCGCGAGCAGCCCGAAGGCCCTGCAGCGGAGCGCCATCATTCGTGGCCCCCTTCCCCCTCTTCCTCCCAGGTGCGCGGCGTGAACCCCGTCTGGTCGTAGAGGTAGAGGATCGTCGCCCAGATCTCGTCCTGTTCGAGGATCGTCTCCCACGCCGGCATGGCCGAATCCCACGGCGTCCCCTCGCGCGGGAGGCCCGGGCCGCCCTTGACGATGCGCCAGAACACGTAGCTCTCCGTGAGCTGGGGCAGGTTGCCCGAACTCGTGAAGTCGGCGGGGACCGGGTTGAAGACCGGCGCGTAGTGGCCCTGGCCGTCGAGCAGATCCCCGTGGCAGGGCACGCAGTTGCGGACGTAGATCCGCTTGCCTACCGCCAGGTGCTCCTCCATGGAGCCTTCCTCGTGGAGCGGATTTTCGAGCCCCGTGAGTTCGATCGTTTCGCCGCGGAAGGTGAGCTGGTTCGGCGGCGCGGGGTGCACGGAGCGCAACGTGGCCGGCGCCGCGTAGCTCGGCCTCACGTTCTGATAGGCGAGCCAGCCGACGAGGACCGGAAGCGCGACCATGAGGATTCCCCGCAGCGTCTTGCGGTCGCCCGCGACCATCGTTTCGCGGATCGGCTTCTTGAAGCTCTTCCAGCGCGCCTCGTCCGCGCTCATGTAGAGGACGATGCCCACCAGGACGGTGAGCATGTACTGAAGGATGACTGAACTCGGCACGGGAGCGCTCGCCACGCCGATCACCGGGAGCACGTAGCCGATCACCCACTCGAACGCCACGTAGGACACGACGATGACGATCGCGCCCTGCCAGAACGGATGGGACAGGTGACGCTTCATCGGCTACCTCCCGCGCTGTCGGGCGGGACTTCCGCCGCGTCGCCGGGAGCCTCCGCGCCGGCTCCCGAGCCTCCCACGAAGAAGTCCACCAGCACGTCGAGTTCCACCGGGGACATGAGGTCTCCGAAGATCGTCGGCATCGTTCCGGCGAAGGCCGAGTATTCCTCGTTGATCGTCGCCATCGGATCCACGATCCCCTCGAGGACGACGGCGGGATCCTGTCCCCTCAGCTCCTCGAAGGGGGGAGCGACCATGCCGCCCTCCCCGCCGAGCGCGTGACAGGCGAGGCAGCCCTGCGCCGTGATCAGCGCGACCGCGTCGACCTGGCTCGGGTCGGTGACGACCGGAGGCGGCGGCGCGGACGCGGCCGCGTCGTCGGCCGCCAGCGCGGCGGCGAAGTCGTCGGCGCTCACCGTGATCTCGCCGCCCTGCGATTCCAGGAAGGCGACGAGCGTCCACAACTCGGCCTGCGACGAAACGATGCTCTGATCGATCATGATGGGGTCGAAGCCCTCGACGATGTAGGCCGTCGGGTTGACCAGAGACTCCCACAGGTAGTCCTTGCAGCTCTGCCCCGCGACGCGCGTCGCGCACACGCCGCCCACCACCCCGAGGAGGTCCGGGGCGCGCGTGCCGAGGCCGTGGCACGCCGTGCAGCCGCCCGCCCCCGCGTAGATCTCCTCTCCAATCGCCGCCAGCTCCTCCGGCGGCATGTCCGCGCTGAGCACGATCTCCCGCGGGACCGCCGACTGCACCTGCGGGATCACGTTCGCCACGAAGGTGAACACCGCCAGCGTCGCCACGACCGTGAACAGGATCTTCAGGTTCGTCATCTAGTCTTCCCGTCCTCGCGCCACCGTCCTCGCATCCCCGCTCCAGGCCACGGCTAGTCCACGTCGCCCAGGGAAGGCGCCGGCATCGGGTCTCCGAGCGCGGCGCGCCCCTCCTGTCCGGCCTTCACCTTCGCCTCGGCCTCCCGGTACACGGAGCGTTCGGCCAGGCCGCCGAGCCAGAAGATGAGGCCGACGAGCGCGAAGAAGATGAGCACGCAGATGCTGATGATCGTCGCCGCCGGCCCAAGCGCCGGCGTGAACGCCTGCTCGCTCGTGTCCCGGATCACCTCGTAGACGTGCCAGTGCTGCCGGATCCCGCTGCGCGCGAATCCCATCAACCCCATGAGCCACGTGAACGTGACGGCGAGGATGAGGAGCGCGTACTGGGACCGGTCCGGCATCCGCCCCCACCGGATCTCGCCCCGGGAGCGGGCGCCCCGCAGCATCGCCATGTCGATCCCGATGACGAACAGGATCGTCGCCAGGACCGCGAGCACCTGGTAGACGGAGAAGCCGATCCGCACGATCGCGGTCACGAAATAGCCGTACACGCCGTAGAACACGACGATGACCGCGCACAGCGCGAAGGCCGCCCCCTGCAGCATGGTCCCCGCTCGCGCCCACGGCACCACCGGATCCTTGTTCGCCCTCCGGTACATTAGGAAGGAGAGGAACGTCGTCAGGATCATCAGGTTGACGGCCGTGTTCTTCGCGCTCATCACCCCGAGCACCTGCAGGAACGGGTGCCGGATCCCGCCCATGGCCGCGATCTCATCGCGATCCGCGATCATCGTGTTCGGCGTCGCCCACACGATCACGCCGAGGACCAGCACGAGCAGCATCCACTTGATGTAGGGCTGGAACCGTTCCGCCCCCGGAATCCGTCCCATCCCGATCCACAGATAGTAGTTGCCCGCGAGGAAGAGGATGCCGATGAGGAAGGCCTGGATGATCCAGAGCCAGCTCATGAAGCCGCCCATCATCGTGATGCCCATCTGCTGGCTGAACTCGTAGATCTCCCGTCCGAGCCAGTAGCCCGCGAAGGGGAGGACGATGAGCGCGCCGATCGCGATCAGGTTGCCCGTGTAACCCATCCAGTCGTAGTGGGCGCGTTCCTCGTCGGTCTTGCTCGTGAGGAACCGGTACGCCGCGTAGGCGCCGACGATCGCGCCGCCGAACACCACGTTCGCGAGCAGCCGGTGGATGTTGATCGGCATCCAGGTCGCGTTGTTGATCGCGCTCCACAGCTGGACGGTCTGCGGGGCCGTGTCCGCCGTGAGTCCCTCCGGCGGGCTCATCATGTAGGTGAGCCACCCGTTCGCGATGAACATGACGATCGTGCCCCAGACGTTGAGCATGATCCCCAGGCACCAGTGGGCCTTCTTCGCCGCGCCCTTCTTCCACGCGTCCCACCCGTAGTAGTAGAGGTAGAGCGTGAACGATTCGAGGAAGAAGAGGCCCGCGTACACCCACATCGACGGCGCGAAGATCGCCGTCAGATACCCCCAGAAGCGCGGGTAGAGCGTCGAGAGGAAGAAGACGAGGATCGCGCCCCAGATCGCGGTCGCGCTGTAGGCCACGAGCAGGAGCCGGGTGAATTCCTTCGCGAGCTTGTCGTACTTCTCATCCCCGCCGAACATCCCGATCGCCTCGATGACGACGGCGAACATGGGCACGCCGAGCACGAAGGCCGCGAACAGGAGGTGCAACTGGGCCGCGATCCAGACCGCGCCGCGGCGGTCGAGTCCGAGGAAGTTGAACTCCCCGTAGTCGGGGCCCGGCGCCTGCGCGAGGAGCGGGATGGCGACCGCCAGCGCGAGGGCGGCGAGCAGTACGCCGCGCGTCGCGACGCCACGGGTCAACCAGCGCTTCATCGCTTATCCCCCCGTCCCGCGCTCCGCCGACTCCGGGCGAAGAAGGGCATCCGTTTCGAGAAGTCCACCGGCATGGCCCGGCGGACCTCGGTCATCGCGTCGATCGTCACCTCGGCGTGGCCGCGCTCGCGCGCGAACTTTTCCACCCGTTGCGCCACCACGCCCCGCACGAAGCTGGGGATGGCGTTGAGCCGGGCGGAGGCCTCGGCGCTCCACGGCAGCTTCCGCTCGACCGCTGAGCCGTACGTGACCGGCCGGCGAGGCTCGATCGCGGCCGCGATGCCCGGCGCCGGCTCATAGCCGCAGGAAGGATCGGGACCGAGCAGGTCCCCGTCCACCGCGTAAGCCCGGGCGCGGCAACCGCCGCACAGCGCACGGTACTCGCAGCGTCCGCACTTGCCGCCCGGTTCGCCCTCGCGCAGCAGCCGGAAGACCGTCGCCTCGCGCCAGATCTCGCCGAACGACGCCTCGGAGAGGTCGCCGGCGACCTCCGGCATGTAGGGGCACGGCGTCACCTTGCCCTCGGGCGTGATGCGGCAGTACTGGACGCCGCACGGGCAGCGCGTCCGGTAGTTCAGGAGTGGCGAGTCCGGGTCCCGCTCGTACACGTGCCGCATGAGCTGCGGCTGGCACTTGGAGCGGATCATGAGCCGCCCCCGGAAGTCCCGCTGCAGTTCCGCCAGCCGGGCCACCAGCTCGTCGTTCTCTTCGGGGGCGAGGCCGCGCATTCCCTCTCCCCGGCCCGTCTCGACGAGGAAATAGACGTTGAGGCAGACCGCGCCCTTCGCATCCGCCCAGGCGGCGATGGCATCGAGTTCGTCCCGGTTCCCGCGTGTGACCGTGAACTGGATGAGGAAGTCGAGACGGTGCTCCGCCAGCCGGTCGACCGCGGCGAGGGTGTCTTCGAGCGCGCCCTCGCCGTGCCGGAAGCGGTCGTGATAGCGCGGCTCAAGGGAGTCGACGCTGAGGGCGACGCCCTGCACGCCGGCCTCCTTCAGCGAGGCGATGCGTTCGTCGGTGAGCCCGGTGCCGTTCGTGCCCACCGTGACGGTGGCGCCGCGTTCCGAGGCGTAGGCCGCGATCGCCTCGAGGTCGGAGCGCACGAGCGGTTCCCCCCCGCTGAGGATGAGGAGCGGGGACGGACTCGTTTCGAGAATCTGATCGATGACGCGGAAGCAGGCCGCGGTATCGAGCTCGTCCGCATCCGCATGCCACGACCCGGCGGAGATGTAGCAGTGGGCGCAGGCGAGGTTGCAGCGGCGCGTCAGGTTCCAGGCGACGACGTGCGGGATGGCGGCATCGGGTTCGGCCCGCGGAGACGCGGCGGCGGGGGCGCCGTCCCAGAGCGAACCGGGCACGGCGGGGCTCCGGTTCGCGACGGCTTCCGCGGCCAGCGGGGCCCCGGTCACTTCGCGCGCGGCCCCTGCTCCGAAGCGGGACGGGCGTCCGCTTCCGACTCGTCCCCGAGCTCCGTGCGCGCGAACTTCTCGACCGCCGCGCGGGCATCGTCGGGCGACACCATCTTGAAGTCGACGGGACAGTCCGCCGCCTGCTGCTCGATGTCGCGGATCGGACAGCGCGTCACCCCGGAGGCCTTCGCCTCCTCGATGAAGCGCTTCATCTCCTCGCTCATGCCGTCAACGCCGGCGGCTTCGGCCCGCGCCTGCTTCGCCTTCAACTCGTTGAACATCACGAGCATCGTGTCGAGGTCGAACTCGTCGGCCGCGATCATCGCGTCCTTGTTCTCGTCCATGACGACGGTGGTCACGCGCCACATGCCCTGGTCGCGGGCGAAGCGCTCCACCGTGTTCCGGGCGAGGGGGCGGGCGATCAGCGGCACGCGCCCCAGGCGCTCGAACGCCTCGTGCGTCCAGACGATCGGGTCGGCGGCCGTGCGGTCGCGCGGGATCTGGTTGTCCGTGACCGGGCACTTCGCCATCACCGGAAGCGGGGCCTCGAACGCGTCGGCGTCGCTCGTCTCCACCACGGTGCGCTTCATCGCCTCGTCCGCCTTCACCTCGGCGAGGGCGAGTTCCTCCGCGTCGCCGATCCCCATCACGAGCTGCATGTGGGTCGGGAGGAGCTTCTTGATCGCCTCGTCGAGGCGATCATTCGTCACGACGGGCAGCTGGTCGCGATTCCAGAGTTCGGTCTTCTCCGCGTTCCCGCGCCCGTTGGCGGCCTCTCCGACCTCGGCGATCGAAGGCGCCGCGCCGGTCTCCAGCGCGTCACGCGCCACCTTCGCGGTGCCGCTCGCCCCATTGCCGGCCACGGCGTCTCCGTCCGCCGGCGGCCGAGCCGCCCGGTACTGCTTCTCGTCCTTCGGATTCGGGACGAAGGCGGCCGCGTAGCGGCTCCCGGGTCCGTAGTGTTCGAGGACGAACTCCTCGACGGCCTTGCGCGCGATCCCGAGGGCGAACGGCGGCACGCGCAGGATCCTCACCTCCGCCTCGGGCGCCCACTCGAGCCCGGCCTCGCCGTCCTCCTCGATCCAGGGGATCTCCTCGGGCCGGACGTTCCCGGTGCCGATGAGCAGGATGTTCGCGTCCGCGAGGGCGACGAGGTTGTCGGCCTGCGAGCCGATGTCCGTGCCCTCGATGCGGTGCGAGCCGTGGCGGGCCACGACGATGAGCGATGGATCGATCTCCTCGGCCCACTTGAGGAGCACGTCGAACGGCTTCCCGACCAGCACCTGGGTCTCGATCTCGACCTCGGGATACTCGCTCGCCATCACCTCGGCCCGCTTGATGTTCGCCTTGCAGAGGCGGAGCAGGCCCTTGTCGATGATGTTGTTGTGGAGCTCCTCCTGCTCCTCGAACTTGAACACCTTCGAGGCCTGGACCGAGAGCACGTCTTTGATGTTGTGGAAGACGACGTGGTGGTACTGCACGTCGAAGGCGCTCGCGATGTAGACCTTGGCGCCGTATTCGCGGGCCATGTCGAGCGCGATGCGCAGGCCCTTGTAGGCGTACGCCGACCCGTCCACGCCGACGAGCCACCTGCCACCCTCCAGCGGCCGGTCGTCGCGGACGATGAGCGCGTCTTTCTCGATCCCGCGGAGCGCGCGCGCGACGACGCCGCCGAGGCGGCTCCGTTCCTGCCGCCCGAGGCCGTGGGCGCCGATGGTGACGAGGTCGTAGTCGCGACCGGAGGTACCGGCGAGCTTGTCCTCCTGCTCTTCGTCCTCGGCCACGAGCCGGCCGTTCTCGCCCAGCTTGACGTCCGCGCGCTGCTTCTCGCTGCCGTCGTAGTTGTGGGCGATGTTCGGGTCGAAACCGATGAGGCTCGGGAGACGTCCGCCGCCGCGGTTCGCCTCGTTGATGATCTCCTCGTAGTTGATGCCCTCGAGAAGCTGCCGCGTGAGGGTCACGCCGGCTTCGGAGCAGCGGCGGTGGAGCTGGTCCAGGAAGCTGTCCGAGATGAGCTGAAGCCCCTTCTCGATCAGCTTGTCGTGGATCTTGCGCTGCCTGCGGATCTCCGCCGGCTCCTGGAACTGGGCCGGGAGGCCGATCTCGAGCTGGCGAAACCGGATGTCGTGGAGGCGCGCGGCGTAGACGTGAGAGCCGGTGATGCGGCCTCCGGAGCGAGCGCAGAGTTCGATGGCCCGGTCCACGGCCCAGTCCGACTCGCGCGAGTTATCGACCGGGACGAATACCTCTCGATACATGGCGCTCCGTTGGACGGCGTGCTGCGGCCGGTTCACGCTGCTCGCACCAGCCTCGCCCGGCTGCGAAGCCCGGATGTACGCAGTCCGCGAGAATCGGCCACGGACGAGGAATTCGGCGACGCTGATCCAAGGTTGTCGGGGCCGCCGGAAGGTCCGGAACCCCGCTTATGCGCCAAGAAGGTGCGGCTGCCCACGGGGAAAGTCAAACGGCACTAGGGAGTTCGCGGCCAGCGGAGGCGGCGGCTCCAATCCGAGGCCAAAACCGCGGCCCCGAAGGTCACGCCGGCCGCGACGAGAAGGCTGCGGAGCCAGACGGAAGCGTCCATGGGCATCCCGCCGGTGCCCGCCGTGAGCGCGGCCCGCAGCGGCGCGTACGGATTCCACTCGGCGACGAAGGAGGTCCAGCCCGGAACGGGGGTCCGGAAGAAGCCGGCGAAGTGCAGGAGGAGGAGGGAAAGCGCGGCGGAAGCGAGGGCCGCTTCGGCGAGCGAACGCACCGCGGCCGCCACAAGGGGACCGAGCAGGTTCGCGAACCACAACGTCGCGAGGGCCGACAGGAGGACGACGGGTCCCGCACCGGCGCCGCCGGCCGACCACAGGAGGACGAGGACCGCGGGCGCGAGCTGGAGCGCGTCGATCGTCGTGCCCGCGAGCGTGCGCTCGAGGAGCCAGCGGGGTGCGGAGTAGCCGGTGCGAAGGATCTCATCGAGCCACCCGTCGCGGGCGTCGCGCACGGCGGGGATGGCCGAGCCGAAGGCTCCGAAGAAGACGATGAATACGCCGAAGACGGCGACCCGGTGCGGCGCCGCGGTCGCGCTGAGGGCCACGGGCGTGAGGAGGAGGAGCGGGACCCCGACGTTCCACAGGAACAACCGCCGCCGCCGCAGGGCCGTGCGCCACGCCAGGCGCCAGATCGTCACTCGGAACTCTCTTCCAGACGCCGGCCCGTGAGCGTCGCAAAGGCGTCCGCGAGACTGGGTTCCCGGACGGCGACCGAGGCGACGGAGGCCCCGCCGCGCAGGACCCAGGCCAGCGTCTCGGGAAGCGCCCGGCTCGGGTCCTCGACCTCGAGGATCACCGCGCTCTCGTCCCAGACCGACGTGCGCACGTCCTCCGGCGCGGGGTCCAGGGTGTCGGGGTCGGGGCTCCGCCCGGCGGCGAACCGGATCTCCACGCGGGGGCGGGCGCCGACGCGCTCCAGGAGCCGGGCCGGGGTGTCCACCACCGCGCAGCGCCCGTCGACGATGAACGCGACACGGTCGCAGTGCGCGGCGGCGAAGACGGGATCATGGGCGGACAGCACCGCGGTCCCCCCGTCGGCGGCGTGGTCGGCGAGGGCTTCGGCGAAGGCCGCCCGACCACCGGGATCGAGCCCGGCCAGCGGCTCGTCGAGCAGGAGCAACGGGGCCGCGGTTCCGAACGCGGTCGCGAGCGCGAGCCGTCTCCGCATGCCGCTCGAGTAGGCGCCGGCGGGGCGGCCGGCGTCCGCCTCGAGCCCGAAGCGCGCGAGCCACGCGTCCGCCGTGGCGCGCGCCTCGCCGGGTCCGGCGCCGTGGAGTTCGAGCAGGACGGCCGCGTTGTCGCGCCCGCTGAGCCACGTGCGCAGGGCGGGCCGGTCGGGGGCGAGCCAGCGCTGCCGGGCATCGTCGACACCGGGGGCCCGACGAAGCCCCGGAGCGCCGTCGCCGCCGAGGAGTCGGAGGAAGGTCGATTTGCCGGACCCGTTGGGGCCGAGGAGCGCGAGGCGCTCTCCCTCCCGGACCTCGAGCGAGAGGTCCCGGAGGGCGGGACTCCCATCGGGGTAGCGGTAGGCGACCGCCTCCGCCGTCACCAGCGGGGGCTTCGCCGCGGCGCCGGGGTTCACGGAACGATCTCTATCCCGTCTTCCAGGACGGTGATCGCATCGACCGGACAGGACGCGCACGCCTCGATGAAGCGCTTCCGCGAGGCATGCTCCGGGCCGGTGAACACCGCTACCCCATCCTCGTCGAGATCGAAGGCCTCCGGCGCCTCCTCGATGCAGTCCCCGAAGCCGACGCACAGGTCGCGGTCAATGACGGCGCGGAGCCCGTGGACCTCCCGTTCCACGGACGGATCCGGAGCCCCCGCCCCTTCACGCGTATCGCTCACCCCTCCGCCGCCATCCGTCACCGCCGGCTACATGCCTTCCAGGCCGAGATCGGACCGGGCCCGGTCCATGACGGCGGGCGTCATCTCCTCGATCCCGCGTTCCCGGGCGTATTCGTTGTAGATCTTCTTCACCATCCCCCGCACGAAGGAGGGCACGTGGCCGAGGCGCTCGACCGCGTCCACGTTCCAGCGCACGGGTCCGGGGTTCGTCAACGGCGGTGCGGACGGGGCTTCGTCGCGCGCCTGCTCCACGCCGGCGCGGATGCCTTCAAAGTTCTCGTTCGGGACGGTGCGGCCTCCCACCTTCACGCCGAGCGAACTCACGAGCTGCGTTTCCATGGGGTTGGCGAGCATCGCGGTCTTCCGCCCGCAGGAGGGACACCTGAAGACGGCGGCCATCGTGCCGTCGCCGGGCACGGCCCGCTCGTCGAAGGCCATCTGCCGGTCGCAGTCCACGCAGAGGAACTTCATCGCGCCGCGCGCGCCGCGTGAAGCACGTCGACCACCTTCCGGAGCGCCTCCGCGGCTCCGCGCCCGCCCGCCAGCCATTCCTCGAGCCGTCCCTCGTCCGCCGCGGCCCCCAGCGCCGCATCGAAGGGGAGGCGCGCAAGCAGGGGAACCCGGAAACGGCCCGCCAGTTCGGCCCCGGCGTCACCGGCGTGCAGCGGAGCAAGCTCTCCGCAGGCGTCGCAGCGAACCCCCGACAGGTTCTCCACGAGTCCCAGGATGGGAAGGCCGCGTCTCCGAGCGAGATCGAGCGAACGCGCCACCGCGTCGCGGGAGGCGGCGCTCGGGATGGTGACCGCGACGATGCCGGCGATTCCGGGGACGAGCGCGTGGAGTTCGGCGAGCCGCTGGGTACCCGGCGGCAGGTCCACGAGGAGCGCATCCAGTTCTCCCCACGCGACATCGGACAGGAATTCCCGCAGGGCCCCCCGCTCCTGGGCGCCACGCCACACAAAGCCGGCGTCGGCGGGCTCGCGCCACGTGAGGGCGCGGTCCGGCTCCGTGAGGAACGCCATCGACATGACGCGGACTCCGGCGCGCGAAGCGGGCGGTGCGAACCCATCCCGGGATTCGGCGAGGCTTTCGGGTTCGATGCCGAGAAGGCGCGGCACGCTGGGGCCGTTGAGGTCCGCATCGACCAGGCCCACGCGATCCCCCCCCCGGGCGAGGGCGGTCGCGAGAAGGGCGGAGACGAGGCTCTTCCCCACCCCGCCCTTGCCGCTCATCACCGCGATGACGCGGGCGACGGAAGCGAGCCGCACGGACACGCGCTCGTCCCCGGCCGCGATCTGATCCGGGAGATCCGAGCGCAGTTCGTCCACTTCGTGGTAGGTGCGAAATCCGGAACTCATGGGGAGTGGAAGCTCCAATCGGGCCGGCAGAGGGTCAACAGGGGATGGAGGCGAAGTTTCGGCTCGCGTCCCGCCTTCGTACGATGTCCGGCAGACGGACCGAAGTCCACCGTGAATCGGAACATCCCATGTCGATCATCGGGTTTCACCGTTTTCTCATCGCGACGGCCATCGTCTTCTGCGCCGTCTTCGCCGCGTGGGAATTCCGGATCTTCGCGAGCGCCGGGAGTCTCGGGGCGCTGGCAATCGGCGTGATCTTCGCGCTCGCGACGGCGGCGCTCGCCTACTATCTCGCCAACCTGGCCCGGTTCCTGAGCGGAACGCGGCACGATTCCCCGTGGCACCGAGGACGGTGAAGGGCGGGGACCGGACGGACGGGGACCGGCCGGTTGTACTGTACGTCGCGGGGGCCGTGTTCCTGTTCATCCTCGTCGTCGTCGTTGCCGGCTCGTTCACGAGGCCCGACCCCGTGACCTTCGTTCCTTCTCCCGTCGGCCCGCGCCCCCCCGTGGACCGGTTCGTCGTGGACACCGTCACCGTCGATGCCCGGGACGGCTCGCACTGGGTCTACTTCGATTTCGACAAGGGGAGCGCGGTCGGCGGTCCGCTCGCCGGCTGGGACCTCGCCCTCAACCGGTACCACCTCGTTGTCAACGGTGGCAGCGGATATCCCGGGGCCGGGGGGGCGATCGCCATCGGCGCCCCGTGGGAGGCTGTGACGGAGGCTCCGGCGTCCGGTTACGCGACGACGGAGGGCGCGCTGGAGGACGGCCCGGCGACGCCCGGACTCGAACGCTGGTACCGGTACGGATTTTTCTCCCACCTCCTCGAACCGAAGGACGAGACCTACGTGATCCGGACGGCGGAGGGGCGCTACGCGAAGCTGAGGATCCTGAGCTATTACTGCCCGCAGGCGACGCCCGGATGCGTGACTCTCATGTACGGATTCCAGGGAGACGGTTCGCGCCGCCTCACGGGCTGAGCCGCCGCGCCCGCTCCACGAGGCGGGACGCCCCCGCCTTCAACAACTGTTCCGCCAGCCCGCGGCCGAGTGCGCCGGCCGAAGCGCGCGACCCCGTTCCGGCCGCTTCGACCGGCGGGCCACCGTCCACGTCGTAGACGGCTGAGCGGAGCCAGAGATCTCCCCCCCGCAGCCACGCGCGGGCGGCGATCGGAACCCGGCAACCCCCTTCGAGCGCCGCGAGCAGGGCCCGCTCGGCGGTCACCTCGGCTCGGACGCCCGGGTCGTCCAGCGCCCCGACGCGAGCGGCCATGCCATCCTCTCCGTCCCGACACTGGAGCCCGAGCGCGCCCTGGCCGGGAGCGGGTAGCCAGTCCTCATCCAGGATGCGGGCGCCCCGGGGCCACAGACCGAGCCGCCGGAGCCCGGCTGCCGCCAGCACCAGCGCCTCGAAGCGGCCGTCCTCCAGCCTGCGGAGCCGCGTGTCGACATTCCCGCGGATCGGCCGCGGCTCGAGGTCGGCCCGCGCGGCGCGCAACTGCGCGGCGCGCCGCAGCGACGACGTGCCGACCCGTGCGCCGGAGGGCAGACGTCGGAGGAGGTCGCGTCCGCCCGTGTCCCGGGGCGCGGCAACCGGCGATTCGCGGACCACGAGGACGTCGCGGGGATCTTCGCGGGAGGGGACCGCGCCCAGCGTCAATCCATCGGGGAGGTCCGTCGGCAGGTCCTTCAGGGAATGCACCGCGACGTCGATGTCCCCTTTCCGGAGGGCGCGTTCGAGGTCCTCGGTGAACAGCCCCTTCCCCCCGATCTCCGGAAGCGGCGTCCCGGGATCGCGGTCCCCGGCGGTGGAGATGAACCGGTATTCGACGGACAGCTCCGGCCAGCGTTCGCGCAGCCGTTCGCCCACCCAGGCGGCTTGCGCCCGGGAGAGCGGCGACCTCCTGGCCCCGACGACGAGCGGCTCGCTCACCCCGCGCCGCCGTCTCCCAGCACGCCGAGGATCGCCGCCCGGTCGACCTTCCCCACGCCGGTGAGCGGCATCTCCTCCACGATCGCGATGCGACGGGGGTGCGCATAGGCGGGTCCCCGCTCGAGCGTGTACCGCTTGAGGGATTCGGCCGTGACGGTCGCCTCGGTTCTGAGCCGGACCACCGCGGCCGGGACCGCACCCTTGAGGGCGTGGGGCACGGGCACGACGGTCGCGTCACGGACATCGGGATGGGAGAGCAGCAGGTCCTCCACCTCCTTGGGATAGATGTTCTCGCCGCCGGAGTTGAACATGTCGTCGGTGCGGCCGCGGAAGTAGTAGAAGCCCTCCCCGTCGCGGAAGAAGAGGTCGCCCGTGGCGAGCCAGCCGTCCCGGATCCGGGCCGCGTTCACCTCGGGCAGATTGTGATAGCCCGTCGTGACGCCGGGATTCCGGACCCATAGCTCTCCGTACTCCGGATCTTCGCTGCCATCGCGCACGAGCTTGATCTCTCCCTCGGGCCACGCCGCGCCGCAGCTTCCCCTCGGGGTCGGGCGTCCGTCGGGCCCAGGTCCGATCATGACCGGCCCGCCTTCGGTGAGCCCGTAGCTCTCGCCGACTTCGATGTCGAACGCGCGCTCGACCGCGTCCATCAGTTCGGGCTGCACCGGGGCGGAGCCCAGCGTGACCTTCCGAAGCGCCGAGAAATCGAGCTTCTCGATCAGATCCATCCGATCCAGGACCATCGCGAACACGGCGGGGACGGCGCCCACCTGCGTACAGCGGTACCCGCTGAGGGCCCGAAGAAACGGTTCCGGGGAGAAGCCGGGCAGAATCACGACCGAGGCCCCGGCCTGCAGCAGGGGCTTGATGGCCCCGGCCATCGCGTTCTTGTGGTAGAGGGGTACGGCGACGAGAGCCCGGTCGCCGGGGTCGGCCGGCCAGTACTTCCGCAGGCAGCGCACCCACCAGAGTTGGCCCTCGTGGGAGAGGACGACGCCCTTGGGCTTGCCCGTCGACCCCGACGTGTAGGGCTGGAACGCCGGGCGGCGGGCATCGAGCCGCGGGGGATCGAACCGGGGCGACGATCCCGCGAGGGCGCTCTCGTAGTCCAGCCAGCCGGCGCCTCCCCGCTCGCCCCCCATGCCGTCGCCGCCGACGTCCCACCTTCTCTCGATCCCCAACCGTTCGACGACCGCGACCGAGCGCTCGGTCGCCGCGGTCTCGACGAAGGCGGCCCGGCAGGCCGCGTCCCGGACGATGTGCGCGAGCGAGTCCTCCGACAGCTTGAAGTTGAGCGGAACGGGGACGGCTCCGCAGCGCATGCCTCCGAAGAGGATCTCGACGAACTCGAAGCGGTTGCCGACGCTCAGAACGAAGCGGTCGCCCGCCCCGATGCCGGCATCCGAGAGGAGGTTCGCCACGCGATCCATCCGCTCGTCGATTTCGGCGTACGTGACTTCGCGGGGGACGGGGCCCGAAAGGTCGATGAGCGCGACCCGGCCCGGGAAGGCCTCGGCGGCGTCGCGGAGCCAGTATCCGAGGTTGGAATCGCGGCCGCGGGATCGGTCGCTCCGCCCGGCGCCGCTCACTCCTCCGACCCCGGGGACCGCGAGGGGCGCGCGAGCACGGCGATGCAAACGACCGTGGCCGCGCAGCCGACGGCGACCCACGTCCAGCCGTCGCCGGTCCGCATGACCGACGAGACGCCCCACAGCGCCACGGCGTTCGCGACCAGGTTGAGGAGCAGTCCCCAGACCCGCCCGGACCACGGCCCGGCCCGTCGTTCGAGTAGCCGGTCGACGGCGCCCATCACCACCACCCCAGCCGGTTGAAGACGTACGTGACGGCGATCGCGTTCAGGAGGGTGACCTGGAGCAGGATTCCGAGGTTCCACAGGTACGACCGGCAGCGGTCCGCGCCGAGGAGTTCGCGGTCGTTCAGCAGCAGGTACATCGACCATCCGACGACGTTGTTCGCCAGCGAGAGAAAGGCCGCGATCGCGATCACGAGCCAGACCGGACGGGCGTTCCATGCGGCAAGGAAGGCGATCTGCGGCAGCAGGGCGCTGACCTTCCAGCGCCACGACGACGTGTCGGGCTCCCAGCCGAAGGCCTCGTGGACGGCCATGGCCCCGGCCAGACTCATCCCGACCGTCGTCGTGATCGGCACGGCCAGGAAGCCCGCGTAGAAGAGGATCTGCGACCATGTGGGCCCGAGGAGCGGCATGAGCGCGGCCGCCAGTGCGGGCGCGGAGTCCGGCGTGATCCCCTGCGGAAACAGCGTCGCCGCGAACACTCCGATCACCAGGAAGTTGATGACCACGAACGGGAGGAAGAGCCCGGCGATCAGGTCGAAGCGGGCCAGCGATTCGTGCTTCCGCCCCCAGCCGCGGCCGAGGCCCGCGTAGTGGAAGAAGACCCAGTCCATGACGCCGACGGCGGCGGCGGACGACGCGATGAAGAGATCCAGGCCCTCCCCGCCGCCAGGCAACCACGGCACGAAGAAGCCGCGCGCCGCCGCGCCCCAGTCGACGCCCACGAGCAGCAGGACGGCTCCGAAAGCGAGGATCATGACGGCGATGCCGCTCTTCATGACCGCCTCGACAAGCCGCGTCCCCCGGCCTCCCCGACGCCCGTAGCTGAGGATGAGCGCGCTCGTGACCCCACAGTACATGAGCCAGTTGTACTCGGCGGGGAATGTGAAGCCGGCGAACGGTGCCAGCGACTCGATGAGATGGGTGCCGAGGGCGACCTGGCCGAAGTTGAAGATCACGGCGACCGCAGCCGTGCCGACGAGTCCGGTCATCAGCGACCCGATGACCCAGGAGTGGCGCCGGTTCTGTACCGGGATCACGCGGAAGCCGCCCCTGCAGGTGAAACGGGCCATCGCGGCCATCATGAACAGGCCCAGCCCCGCGCTCAGCCAGATCAGCCACAGCGTGCGGTACCCGAACGTGGCGCCCGACAGCATCGAGGAGGTGAGCGTACCGGCGCCGAGCGTGAGCGCCGCGCCCATGAACCCCGGCCCGGCCAGGCGGGCGTAGCCGCCGAGCTTCCGGTGCAAAGGAGCGTCGGCGAGCGCCGCCAGCCGGTCGGCTTCGGCGTCCAGGACCGCCCGCGGGATCTTGCGGGCGATCGGGTAGTTCACGGAGTCAGGATCGATTTGCCGAATACGGCGCGCTCCATCAGTTCGCGCATCGCGGTGCGGACCTCGCCGACCGGTCTGACGGCGTGGATCACCGGGTCGAGTTCGCCCCCGGCCACCATGTCGAGCAGCCGCGCCAGCCCCTCGCGGCTCCACCCGTCCGATCCGACGATCGACTGCTCGAAGCTCCAGATGTAGCGGATGTCCGTTCGCGGGTCGTAGCCGGCGGTCGCCCCGCAGGTGACCATGCGGCCCTGAAAGCGCAGCATCCTCAGGCTGGCGGCCCACGAGGCCCCGCCGATGTAGTTGATCACGACGTCCACGCCGCCGGCGTCGGGATCGTGGTAGCGGGGCCGGCCCGCGATCGCCCGCACCCGCCTCACGAGTTCGGCGGAGTCGGAGGGCAGCACGTGGTCCGCACCCAGCGCGCGGAGCCGTTCCAGTTTCCGTCCGGAGCCGCCGGTGGCGATGATCCGCGCCCCGATTCGCTTGCAGAGCTGGACGCAGCCACAGCCCACGCCGCCGGTCGCGCCCAGGATCAGCACGGTCTCGCCCGCCTGCACCCGGGCGCGGTCCTCGATCATGCGCAGGGCGGTCCCGTACGCGACGGGCAGGGCTGCGGCCTGCTCGAACGAGACGCCTTCGGGGATCGGCAGCAGGTTGCCGAGAGGGACGGCAAGGTACTCGGCGGCCGCGCCCGGAGCCTTCTCGCCCAGCATGCCGCGGCCTTCGATCAACGGGTCGATCAGAACGCGGTCCCCGACCCGCCGTCCGGCCGCGTCCGTCCCGGCCCCGAAGCCCGCGATCTCTCCCGCCGCGTCGCCGCACGGCGTCATGGGGAGCGGGACCCGCAGCCCCGTCGTGCCGCCGAGCATCATCGGGTCGAAGCCGTTGAGCCCGCAGGCGCGGATCCGGACCAGGGCTTCGCCGGGAGCGGGTTCGGGGTCCGGGACCTCGCCCAGGTAGAGTTCGTCGGCGTCGCCGTGCCCGTCGTAGAGGACCGCCCTCACCGCATCAGCCCGCCAGCGACGAGTAGGTCCCCCGTCCGACCGCGCAGAGGCGCCCCTGATCGTCGTGCACGTCGACGTCCGACACCGAGATCGTACGGCCGTGACGCCGCAAACGGGCCGTGGCCAGCAGGTACGGGCCGGTGCAGGGGCGCAGGTAGTCGACCCGCAGCGAAATCGTCGGGACGCCGCCTCCGGCCCGCACGGCGACGACCATGTCCCCGGCGATGTCGATCAGCGAGGCGACCGGACCGCCGTGGTACATCGTGCCGTCTCGGGTAAGGTCGGGACGCATGGTCATCCGGAGGACGGCGGTGTCGTCGCCCAGTTCTTCGAGCGTGACGCCGAGCGCGACGATCGCCTCCGAGTCGGCGAGGATGGACTCGATCAGGGCCCGCGCGCCCGCATCCCGAGCCCCGTCGGTCCGCGCCGCGCCGGACTCCGTCATGGCGGCGGGAGGGCGTTCGTGACGGGCGTAGTCGCGTAGTAGAGGAGCAGGAACACCAGGAGCAGGATCGCAACCCATATGACGGAGACTCCGGTGGGCCAGGTACGCCCCAACACGCCGCTCGGGCCCATGTAGCGCCTGGCCGATCCGATCACGTCGCCGGCCGCGACCACGGTGCGCGCCGCGACGGCTTCCCGCAGCCGCGACGAGACGCCCCCCGCCGCGAGCGCCAGCCCCCTGCCGAATCGGCGATAGAACCAGTCCGCGTCGAGGTTCGTCGACGGCAGCTCGTGCGGTTCCCGGTCGGTGAGCCGCAGCCACACGAAGGCGAGCACGGCGAAGAAGAGCAGCTGCAGCTGGCTGATCACGTGCGCGGGGGTGAACGGCACGTACGTCACCTCGTACGGCAGGTTCGGATACAGGAACAGCGTTGGCCACGACCCGTTGAGGATGCACAGGAAGGCCGCCATCCCCATCGCGATGAGCATACTCGTCGGCGCCTCCTTCGTGCGGATCCCGGAATCGGGCCCGAAGAAGCCGTAGAACGGGATCTTGATCCCCGCGTGGTGCAGCACGCCGGCCGAGGCGAACAGGAGGAAGAGCCACACGATGTCGAGGTTCATCTCCAGCGCCGCCGCCATCACCATCGACTTGCTCACGAACCCGCTGAACAGCGGGAAGGCGGAGATGGAGGCGGCGCCGACGACGCACAAACCCGCCGTCTTCGGCATGCTCTTGTAGAGTCCGCCCAGCTCGCTGCACTTCGTCGTGCCCGCGCGGTAGAGCAGCGCCCCCGTCGACATGAAGAGGAGCCCCTTGAAGAGCACGTCGTTGAAGGCGTGCGCAACCGCCCCGTTCACGGCCATCTCGGTGCCGATTCCGACGCCGCAGACCATGAAGCCGATCTGGTTGATCATGCTGTATCCGAGCACCCGGCGCAGATCGTTCTCGATCACGGCGTAGAAGATCGGGAACATCGTCATGACAACGCCGACCCAGATCAGCAGCTCCTCGCCCTGGTATCCCCGCGCCAGGGCGTAAACGGCGACCTTGGTCGTGAACGCACTCAGGAAGACGGCGCCGCTGTAGGTGGCCTCGGGATAGGCGTCCGTGAGCCAGTTGTGCAGCAGCGGGAAGGCCGCCTTGATGCCGATTCCGAGGAGGATGAGGTTCGTCCCCAGCGTCCCCGTCGCCAGGGTCCCCGTCCCCAGGTGGTCGAAGGCGACGGAGCCCGTGGCCCGCGCGTGGGCGATGATGCCGGCCAGGAGGACGACCCCGGAGCCGACCTGCACGATCAGGTAGCGGATCCCCGCCCGGTAGGAACGTTCCGTGCCGCGCGCCCACACCAGAAAGACGGAACTCAGGGCCAGAAGCTCCCAGAAGACGAAGAGCGTGATCAGGTCGCCGGCCTGCACGGCTCCGATGGCGGCGCCCGCGTAGACCAGCGCCGCGGCATCTTCCAGCGCGCTCCCTCCGCGCCGCGCGAAGATGAGCCCGATGAAGGCCGCGATGTGGAAGAGCCACCCGAAGATCCGGCTCAGCCCGTCGATCCGGACGAGCGTCAGCTCGTACGAGAAGATCGAGATCTGCCCGAACTCTCCTTCGCCCACCGCGAGAAGGGCGGCGAGGCTCGCGACGGGCAGGAGGAGGACCCAGCCCGTGCGCGCACGGCCCCGGAGGAGGGGGACGAGCAACGCCCCGAGGATCATGATCGCGGCGGGAGGAAGGCTACCGATCATAGTAGTCCTCGTCCCGCATTACGCCCTTCCGGAGCAGCTTGGCGGTGTAGACGATCGCCGTGTACGCGAGGAAGCCGTAGACCGCGTAGAAGGGCGGCAGGCCCTCCCAGTCGCGCTCCGGGTGGCGCAACTCCCACCACCCCATTCGCTGCTGCAGGAAATTCACGAAGTCGAGCGCGAACAGCACGCCGCACACCACGACCAGGATCGCGATCAGGCGCTTCCAGCGCTTCGGATCGTCGAAGTAGTGCCGGCCCCGGTCCTTCGTCCGTCCGCCCGTGTCGTGCGTGTCAGCGGCCATGGCTTACCCTCCGCCCAGGGGGACGAGCAGGCGGTACACATCGTCCGCGAGGAAAAAGAGGACGATGCAGCCGACCGCCGTGAACGAGAGCGCCGCGACGCAGAACGCCGGCGCCTCCTTGAAGCGCGGCGGGTCCGACCCGTCGGCGGGTTTCGAGAAGAACGCCCGGATGGGGATCGGGACGAGGTACGCGATGTTCAGCAGCGAACTGACCATGAGGACGGCGACGAAGAGGATCTGCCCGGCGTCGAGCGCCCCGAGTGCCAGGTACCACTTGCTCCAGCTCCCGCCGAGGGGCGGGACGCCGATGACGCTGAGGGCCCCGATGAGGAAGGCCGCCATCGTGATCGGCATCGCGCGGCCCAGCCCGCGCATGTCGCTGATCTCCGTCTTGTGCGCCGCGACGTAGATCGCGCCGGCGCAGAAGAAGAGGGTGATCTTGCCGAAGGCGTGCATGAGGATGTGCATGCTGCCGCCGACCACGCCCCAGGCGTTCGCGAGCGCCGCCCCGAGGACGATGTAGGAGAGCTGGCTCACCGTGGAATATGCGAGGCGCCGCTTGAGATTGTCCTGCGCCATGGCCACGAGCGAGCCCGCGATGACGGTGAAGCCGGCGGCGTACATGAGCCACACGCTGATCCCGGTCGCGCTCAGCAGGTCGAGACCGAAGATGTAGATGACGACCTTCATGATCGTGAACACGCCGGCCTTCACGACCGCGACCGCGTGCAGGAGCGCGCTCACGGGCGTCGGCGCGACCATGGCGGCGGGCAGCCAGCGATGGACCGGCATGAGGGCGGCCTTCCCCGTCCCGAACACGAAGAGCGCGAGCAGGACGAGGAGCACGCCGTCGCTCGCCTGGCCGGCCAGGATCCCCCCGACGCGGAAGTCGAGCGTGCCGGCGAGCACCCAGGTCCACGCGACCGCGAGGAGCAGAAACGCGACGGATGTGGTGACGAGGATGCCCAGATACGTGCGGGCGCCCTTCATCGCCTTCGGCGTCCCGTGGTGCGAGACGAGCGGGTAGGTCGAGAGCGTCAGCACCTCATAGAAGAGGAACAGCGTGAGCAGGTTGCCCGCGAGCGCCACGCCCATGGCGGCGCAAATGGAGACCGCGAAACAGACGTAGAACCGCGTCTGGTGCACCTCCGCGTGTCCCCGCATGTAGCCGATCGAGTACAGCGAAGTGACGATCCAGAGCCCGGCCGCGACCAGGGCGAAGAGCATCCCGAGGGGCTCCAGCCGGAGCACGAGGGAGAGGCCGCCGGGAAGCAGCCGCACCATGAGCACCCCGGGGGTCGCGCCGGCAAGGACGTGCGGCAGGAGCGACGCGACGAACCAGAAGAGCGCCGCGCCGGTGGCGAGCGTGACGGCTTCCCGGATGTTGGGCCAGCGGCCGAACAGGGCGATGAGCACGGCGCCGGCGAGCGGGATCGCCAGCGCCCAGTACAGCGGCACCATGCCGCTCACCGGAGCCCGCCGAGCACGGCCTCCGCCGCCTGCTCCGCCACGCCCGCCGAGTACGCCGTGTAGATGCCGAAAAAGACCGTCGCGCCGAGCAGCACCCACGTCGGGACCAGCATCGAAAGCGGCGCCTCGCGCGCCTCGCGCGCCCGCTCGCTCGGTTCGTGGAAGAAGGCGGTCTCGACCACGCGCCACACGTAGACGAGGGCCAGCAGCGAACTGAGGAGCAGGAGGACCGCGACGAGGACGCTGCCCTGCTCCAACGCCGCCTCGATGAGGTACCACTTGCTGATGAAGCCCGCCGTCGCCGGGACCCCGATGAGGCCGAGGCCACCGAGCGCCCACGCGGCCATCGTCCACGGCATCGCGCGTCCGATCCCGGCCATGTCATCGAGGTCGACGGAGTGCAGCCGCAGCATGATGCACCCCATGGCCATGAAGAGCCCGCCCTTGATGAGCGCGTGGTTGAACAGGTGGACGATGCCCCCGGTGAGCCCGGTCGCCGTCGCGAAGCTGATTCCCAGGACCATGTATCCGACCTGGGCCACCGACGAATAGGCGAGCATCCGCTTAATGTTGCGCTGAAAGATCGCGACCGTGGAGGCCACGAAGATCCCGGCCAGGGCGAGCGGCATGAGCGCGCGCCCCAGCCCGAGGTGCTCGAACGAGAATTCGAGCCCGAACACGCTGAACATGAAGCGCAGCAGGATGTAGACGGAGACCTTGGTCGAGGTCGCCGCGATAAAGGCGCTGACGACGGACGGCGCGTACGCGTAGGCGTTGGGCAGCCAGACGTGGAGCGGGAAGAGCGCCATCTTCAGGGCAATGCCCACGGTGAGGAAGCCGAAGGCGACGAGCGCCGTCCGCATGCCCTCGACGGCGGGCAGCCGGTCGGCCATGTCGACCATGTTCAGCGTCCCGGTCATCTGGTACATGAGACCGATGCCGATGAGGATGAACGTGGCCCCGATCGTACCCATGACCAGGTACTGGAACGCCGCGGGCAGCGCCTGCCTGCGCCCTCCGAGCGCGATCAGGGCGTACGAGGAGAGCGCCGCAATCTCGAGGAAGACGAAGACGTTGAAGAGGTCGCCGGTAATCGCGATTCCGAGCAGGCCGGTGAGGGAGAGCAGGTAGAGCGTGCAGAAGAGGTATTGCCGGCCGGCGGGAACCTCATCGATCAGACTGCGCGGCGCATAGGTCAGCACGAGCGCGCCGATTCCCGACACGAAGAGAAGCACGAAGGCGCCGAGGGCGTCGACGCGATACTCGATGCCCCACGGCGCGGCCCAGCCCCCCAGTTCGTAGGTGATGGCGCCGACCTCGAGCACCTCCTGGAGCAACGCGACGGAGACGCCGAACGCGGCCCAGCACACGATGATCGCGAAGGGCAGCACCAGGGAGCGCCGCCGCAGGATGATGCAGAGCGGCGCCGCCAGGAGCGGAATGACGACCTGCAGGACCGGCAGTTGATCTCCGACCGCCGAGGTCAGCCAGTTCATCGGGGGTCGTCCTGCGCGTAGATCTCGTCCTCCTCGATCGTCTCGTACGCTTCACGGATGCGGACGACGAGCGAGAGGGCGACGGAGGTCGTCGCGACGCCCACGACGATCGCGGTCAGGATGAGGACGCTGGGGAGCGGGTTGCTGTAGACCTCGAACCCCTCGGCCGTGATCGGTGCCGTGCCTCCGCTGACCTTTCCGACGGTGATGTAGAAGAGGAAGACCGAGACCTGGAAGATGTTGAGTCCGATGACCTTCTTGATGAGGTTCCCGCGCGAGATGACGATGTAGAACCCCGTCATCATCAGGAAGATGACGACCCAGTAGTTGTACAGTCCGAGCGCGGAGTCGAAGATGGACTCGATCACTGGCGCCCGCGTCCCGCGAAGGTCGAATAGATCGCGATGATCACCGCGGCGACCGTCACTCCGACGCCGAGTTCGACGACGAGGATCCCGTAGTGCTGTCCCGACGACGGATACGCCGGCGTCAGGACGCCGTACTCGAGGAAGTTGCCGCCCCGAAGCATCGTAAGAACGCCCGTGCCGGCGAAGATGAGCACGCCGACCGCGATCAGGATTTCGATCACTCGCTCCGGCGCCACGCGGCGCACGGCCGTGAGTCCGTAGATCAGCCCGTAGAGCACGAACCCGGCCGCGAAGATGACGCCGGCCTGGAACCCTCCGCCCGGTCCGTAGTCGCCGTGGAACTGGACGTACAGGGCGAAGAGGAGGACATACGGCAGCAGGAACTTGCTGACCACGCGCAGGATGGTGTGATCGGTCACGCGTCGTCCTCCCCGCCGTCCGCCGCGGGCCGGCGTTTGCGGCTTCCGCGGAGGAGAACGAGCACCGCGATGCCGGCGGTGAAGATGACGACCGTTTCTCCGAGCGTGTCGTAGCCGCGGTAGCTGCCAAGCACGGCGGTGACGACGTTCGGGATGTGGATGTCGTGGTCCGTCCGCTCGACGTACGAGGGCAGCGGATAGTTGCTGGCCGGGGCCTCGGGGTCGCCGAACCGCGGCATGTCCAGCGTGCCGTACACGAGCGCGACGCCCGTGATCGTCACCACGGCCAGCGGCAACACCGCGGGTCGCACCGGCCGCTTGGCCTTGCGCGTGGTGAGGGCCAGAGTGGCGAGCGCGAGAATCGTCGAGATCCCGGCGCCGACGGCGGCCTCGGTGAGGGCGACGTCGGGAGCATCCAGCAGGAGCATCCAGCCGGCGCCGAGGAAGCTGAAAATGCCCATCAACATCACGGCCGCGAACAGCCCGCGCATCCGCAGCACCGCGACCGCCGTCGCGCAGAGCAGCGTGAGGAGCAGCGCCGTCGCAACCTGGATCTCCAGGGCTACGGGATCGATCACGCCTCCTCCGCCTCGTCGACGTACGGTCGGAGTCCGGTCTCCAGCGCGGCATTGGCCAGTGCGTGCGTGGATGTCGGGCTCGTGATCCAGAGGAAGACGAGAATCGAAACCAGCTTGGCGGTCACGATCCACCCGGGCGACAGGAACATGAGCCCGGTGAGGATGAGCCCCGCTCCGAGCGTGTCCGTGATCCCGGCCCCGTGGATGCGGCAGAAGAAGTCGGGCAGGCGCACGACCCCGATCCCGCCGATGACGGCGAAGAGGGCGCCCGTCAGCATGAGCACGGCGCTCACGATCTCGAACGCGGACTCCGGCATCACGTCGCCTTCTCCCGGTCCGGGTCCGCGAAATTGCCGTACTTCGAGAATCTGAGCACCGCGATGACGCCGATGAAGTTGATGAGGGCGTAGACGAGTCCGAGGTCGAGAAAATCCGGCCGGCCCGTCACGAATCCGATGACCGCGATCAGCAGCACGGTCTTCGTCCCGAACATGTTCAGCGCGAGGATGCGGTCGAAGACCGTGGGACCCTTCGCGGCCCGGACGAGAGCGAGTCCCATCGTGACGATGATCGCGGCGACCACGGCGGCGAGGGTCATCCGCGCCCCTCGACCCGCGCCACCCGCCGGTCCATCTCGCCCGAGAGCACGCCTTCCGCCGCCTCGCGGGTGAGGGCGTGGACCGTGATGTGATCGCCTTCCGTGTCGACCGTCACGGTGCCGGGCGTGAGCGTGATCGAGTTCGCGTAGATGACCCGACCGATGTCCGTGCGCTGCCCGGCCCGCACCCGTATCACGCGGGGCTGGATCGGCAGCCCGGGGCTCACGATGCGCAGGGCTACGGCGACATTCGCCTTCACGATCTCGATCACCAGCCAGGGCAGATAGCGGACCAGCCCCAGCGGGAGCTGGATCGGTGCCCCCTCGTCATCGACAATCCTCATGCGGAGCGAGATGAAGACGACGAGCCCGATGGACACCGCCCCCAGACTTAGAATGACCGGGTTTTCGAAGTGCCCCGACCAGATGAGCCATACGGCCGCCAGGATGGCGACGAGGCCGACGGCGTACGTCACGGATTCGGGGTGGCGGGTCGAGCGGCTGGCGGCATGTCGGCGCCCGGACGTTGAGTGAAGGTTATCGGCCCGTGTAAACAAGTCGACCACAGAATGGCGAACCGGTCGCGCGGGCGCGAGAGGCTCCCGCCCGATCCCGTCCCGGCGATCGACGCCGGTCAGTCTACCACTGCGATTGCGCTCCGTCGACGATCTGCTGGACGAGGTTCTCCAGCGCGACGATCAACGCCTGGTCTTCGGTTTCCGCCCCGGGTTCATACTCGCCGGTCCCGGTCAGGCTCTGATTGCCCCAGATGATGAGGTTCTCGGCCACATCGAGGATCTCCACGGAAACGCTGACGGTGACGCGACGCTGGAAGACGTCCGCGCCCACGCCCCCGACCGCGTCGAAGTTGACCGCCTCATCGGCGTAGCGCCGGATCTGCGCCGTGATGACCGCGTCGGCTTCCTCCTCGGACGCGAGCCGCAGCCCCAGCCGCTGGCGCGCCGCCGTGAGGAGTTCGTCCATCAGCGACTCCGCGATGCCGAACTGAGTGCTCTCGTTCTCGATCGGGGCGACCCACACGGTGCGCATGTGGCTGGGCAGCCCGCCGCCGCCGGAGAAACCGTAGCACCCGGCCAGCACGGCGAGCATCGCGATCGCGGCCATCGCTCCGGCGCGGAATCGGCAGGACATAGTGTTCCTCGTCGTATGGCTGTGATTGAGCCGTCGCGCTCACCAGCTCCCAAAGGACCCCGCTCGAGTCCACGATGTCCCGATATCGGGCTTCCCTGGGCCAGCTGCGGTCGCTTCCCCACTCGAGTTCGATCCAGCGTTCGCGGCGGTCGGCTCGCCGCTCCTCGAGGCGGGTGAGCCGTCCCTCCTCAAGATAATAGCTCCGCGTCGCGCCTTCTTCGACCGCGAACTCGAGGACGCGGGAACCGGGGATCTCGAAGCCGGCGGCGGGAGGCATGTCGCCGGGGCGAAACACGCCCGCCATGGCGTACAGGAAGACGGTCGGGGGGAGTTCGACGCCCTCGATGTCGCCCGACGTGGCCAGAACCCCGTCGACGAGCGTGGCCTGGAGGCTTCCCTCCCCCGTCGAGAAGAGGTCGAGACGAAAGCGGTCGGGAGGATTCACCCGGGCCGCGCCGTCGCCGCGGAAGTTGCCGCTCTCGCCGGCGTATTCCCACCGGAAGACGACGTGCATCGGCTGCTCCGTGCCCGAGTCGGCGCGCGCGCGCCGCGCGATCTCTTCCGCATCCGGCATCGGGGCCCCGCGCTCGAAACCGCCGCCGCACGCGGTGAGGGGCACGATGAGGAGCAGCCGCAGGACGCGGCGCGCGGGCGCACGGCTCATGTGGCGGTCGGCGGGGCGGCGACGGCCGGCAGAGTCTGCAGTTGCCGCCTCACGGCCTCCGGAAAGCGGTGCGGACGGCCCCGCGCATCGGTGCACACGAGGGCCGTGCGGGCGCGGGCGAGCGTCGCGTCGTCGGAGGCGCGCGCGATCCGGTAGGCGAACACGACCTCGCGGCTGCGGACGCGTTCCACCCGGGTGTGGATGCGGATGAGTTCGTCGTACTCGACCGGGATCCGGTATTCGACCTCGACCCGGGACACCGGGAGCCAGAGGCCTCCGCGCTCGAGTTCCGCGTACGACACGCCGCGCTCGCGCATGAGCGTCGTGCGTCCGAGTTCGCACCAGACGAGGTAGTGGCGGTGGTGCGCACGCCCCATCTGGTCGGTCTCGGCATACCGTACGCGTACTTCCGTCGTTCCGACTCCGTTTGCGCCTTCCATGCCCGCAATATGCTCCCGCGACGCACCGGGTGTCGAACTTTCACCGTTTGACGTGCCGCGCCCGGCGCGCCGAGCTTCGGCCCCATGCCCGAACGCACCGTCGTCGTGTCCGACATCCACCTCGGGGCCGTCGCCGAGGAGAACGCGCGCGCGTTTCTTGCCTTCCTCGAGGAGGCGAAGCGCTGGGGCGACGAACTCCTGATCAACGGCGACCTGTTCGACTTCTGGTTCGAATACCGGCAGGTGATCCCGCGCGGGCAGCTCGACGTGCTCGCCCGCTTGCGGAACCTCGTGGAAGGCGGCATGCCGGTGCTGTTCATGGGCGGGAACCACGACGCGTGGGGGGGGAGCTTCCTCCGTGACGAGGTCGGGGTCGAAATCCTCGAAGAGCCGGCGCTGCGACGCATCGCCGGGCGGCGGGCGTACATCGCGCACGGCGATGGACTCGGCCCCGCGGACCGGGGTTACCGGGTCCTGCGCCGGGCCGCCCGCAGTCCGTTGGCACGCGGGCTCTTTCGCTGGGTCCACCCCGACCTCGGGGTCCCCCTCGCGCGGCTCGCCAGCGGTACACGGCGGGCGCAGGCGGGGGGGGCGAGGAGCGAGTCGCCCCGGGCGTCGCTCCTCGCGCGGCACGCGGTCGAGGTGCTGACCGCTCACGAGGATGTGGACCTCGTCGTGTTCGGACACTCGCACCGGCCGGAGGTCACCGAACTCGCACCGGGGAGGTTCTACCTCAACTCGGGTGACTGGCTCCATCACAACAGCTTCGCCGTCGTGACACCGGACGAGATCCGCCTCGAATCGTACCAGGGACCCGGCGCAGGCTGAGCTCTGCCTAGGGGAAATCGACCTTGAAGCCGAGGGCGATCCCGACAGACCCATCGGCGGGCGGGCCGATCGAGGGCTCGAAGTCCCAGAACTGCGTGGACACCCAGGCGTCAAGACCGCTCAGAAAGGCGAAGAATCCGGCGAGGACGATCCAGTTCTCCCGCTGCCCCGTGCGGTTGGATATCCGCTCTTCGTTCGGCGGCAACTCCTCCTTCGCCGCCGAGAGGCGCGCGTCCGACTTGAAGACCATGAACAGGAAGACGGACTCCGCGGCGAAGTAGAAGGCGCCGCGGGCCGGGCGCCCGACCTCCAGTTGTCCCCAGCCCGGAAGGATCAGGGAGCGGCCGAAGGCGCCAAGCGGGGAGATGGGCGGGCGCCGGACCCCCGTCGTGTCGGCGGCGGGGCTCGATTCCGCCGCGGCGGAATCGGGTGCGGCCGCGGGAGGCGGAGGATCCTGCCCGCACAGCGGCGAGGGGTCCAGGCCCTGGCCGGTCAGAAGGGCCGCGAGGACGAAAATGGCGGGAACGTGTGGGAATCGAACCCACCCGGGACGCGCGAACGCCCCGTAACGGTTTTGAAGACCGCAGGCGACACCAGTCACCATCCGCTCCCGGTCATCCGCATCGTTCGTCGTTCCGGTCCGACCGATCTCACCCCGATCGGGCGCGCCCGATCACCTCGATCTCGACCCGGGCCCCCAGGGGCAGCGCACCCACGGCGACCGTCGAGCGCGCGGGAAACGGGGGCTCGAAATGGCGGGCGTAGACCTCGTTCACGGCACCGAAATCGCCCATGTCCGCGAGGAAGATCGTCGTCTTCACGACATCTCCGAAGGCGAGCCCCGCCTCGTCCAGCACGGCCGCGAGGTTCGTCATCACGCGCTCCGCCTGGGATACGACGTCGGGCCCCACCAGCTCGCCGCTGGACGGAACCAGCCCCACCTGCCCTGCGGAGTAGAACAGCTCGCCGGCCCAGTACCCCTGGGAGTAGGGGCCGACGGCGGCGGGTGCATGGTCGGTGTGGACCGGTCCGGTCTGCATGCTCGAGGCTCCTTTCGGGGGCGGGCGACCGGCCGCCGCCACCGGGCAGGACGCGGCGTGCCCGTGGGTCGCCGTTGCCTTGCATCGGATCGGTGGGAGCCGGTAACCTCGCCCGTACGCCTCATCGCTGGAGGCGAGTCGTTGCGTTCGAACGCGTTCTGGCGGTCGGGCGAACATACTTCGATCCCCCGGAGAGCGCCAAAGATCGTGCCCAACGGCTCGGCTCGCCGTTCCGCCGCAAGACTCGCCCGCGATGCCGCACTCCGCATGGCCTTCGCGGTCGAGGCGTACTTCAGGCTTCTCGTGCGCGTGGCGAGGGCCTGTTTGAGTCGGCCCTTCTATCGCGGCGACCTCGTGCAGCAGATGGACACGATCGGGGTCGCCTCGATCTTCATCGTCATGCTGACGGGCCTCTTCACGGGGATGGTGCTCGCTCTCCAGGCCGCCGTGGAGATGGAACGTTTCGGGGCGACGGTCTACATCGGCCGACTGGTGGGGGCGAGCACGATCCGCGAACTCGGACCCGTCCTCACGGCGCTCATCGTCACCGGCCGCGCGGGGGCCGGCATGGCTGCGGCCCTGGGCGCGATGCGGGTCACGGAGCAGGTCGACGCGCTCCGGACGATGGGTGTGGACCCGATCCGGAAACTGGTGGTGCCGCGTTTCCTGGCCGCCCTCGTGATGCTCCCCGTGGTCACGATCATCGGCGATGCCATCGCCATCCTGGGCGGGCTCCTCATCGCCGTGCTGACGCTGGACTTCACGGCCGAGCTGTACATCAACTCCGTGTGGGAAACCCTCGCGCAGACCGGCTTCGTGTTCACGGTCGTCCCCATCGACCTGATTCAGGGACTGGGCAAGCCCTTCGCGTTCGGCGGGATCATCGCGCTCACGAGCTGTTTCCACGGTCTCAGGGCGGAGGGCGGTACGGAGGGGGTCGGGCGCGCGACGACGCGGGCCGTCGTGACGTCCTCCATTCTCATCCTCGCCGTGGATTACTTCCTCACCCAGATCCTGCTCGCCATCTTCCAATGGTGAGCGAGGATCCGACGTGAGCGACCGCACGCCCGCCGGCGGGCCGGAGCCGGGAAGCGAGGCCTTCGAGGCGGAGTTGCGCGACGAGATTCGCCGCGAGCTGGAGACCCACGGAGGCGGATCCGCGCAGCCCGAGATCGTCGAACTGCGGGACGTGTGGCTCTCGTTCGGAGATCACGAGGTGCTGCGGGGCGTCTCGCTGGGCGTCGCGCGGGGCGGAACGCTCTGCATCCTCGGCGGGTCGGGGGTCGGGAAGTCGACGATCCTGCGCCTCATGCTCCGGCTCCTCCTCCCGGACCGCGGCGAGGTACTCATCGAGGGACGCGACATCAGCGCCGTTTCGCGTCCGGAGGCCCTGGCGCTGCGAGAACGGATGGGAATGGTGTTCCAGGGATCGGCTCTCTTCGATTCCCTGAACGTGTTCGACAACGTGGCCTTTCCGCTCTACGAGCATACGAAGCTGGGAGATGACGAAGTCCGGGACCGCGTGGAGGAGGTGCTGTCCTTCGTGGACCTCGACCCGACGATGGTTCTCCCGCTGCTTCCGTCCGCACTGTCCGGAGGTATGCGCAAGCGCGTCGCCATCGCGAGGGCGATCGTGCACCGCCCCCCCATCCTCCTGTTCGACGAACCGACGAGCGGGCTCGATCCGATCACGACGCGGAGGATCGATGAACTGATCCTGAAGCTGCGGCGGGAGCTTCATGTCTGCGTGGTCGTCGTGACCCACGATGTGCGGTCCGCGGCGAGAATCGCGACCGAGACCGCGCTCCTGAAGGACGGGAAGATTATCTTCAGCGGAACTCCGGAGGAGATGCACGCGACGGAAGACCGCTATGTTCGGGCTTTCCGGGGCTAAGCACGGACCGCCAACCGGTCAGACAGGGGGCACAGGGATACGATGCGACGGTCGGAACCGATCACCTGGGACCAGATGCGCGTGGGGTTCGTCCTCATCGTCTCTCTCGTCCTGCTCGCGCTGTGCGTGCTGTTCGTGGGCCGGATCGGGGACGTGTTCGGCGAGCGCTATCAGCTTGTCGCGCTGATGGAATCCGCGTCGGGGCTCCGCCCCGGAGCCCCCGTCCAGGTGGCCGGGCGAGGCGTCGGCCAGGTTGAGCGCGTGGAATTCATCGCACCGGAGGAGCGCGGTGACTCGGAGGCGGCGGTCGCGGTCTGGCTCGGAGTCAACGTGGATGTCCGCGAGCAGATCCGGCGCGGCTCGCGAGCCCGCGTGCGGACGCAGGGACTGCTCGGCGACCGTCTCATCGACATCGAACCGGGATCTCCCGACTCGGCGGTCCTCGTTCCGGGAGACACCATCGGAACGGCGCCCGCGCTGAGCTACGACGAACTCCTCGGGCAGGCGGCCGACGCCGTCCTCGGTCTCACGCAGCTCTCGAACGATCTTTCCGCGACGCTGGAGCGCGTCTCGAGCGGCGAGGGTTCGCTTGGACGCCTCCTTGTCGACGAAGCGCTCTACGACGGCCTCGTCGACCTCAACGAGAACCTCGCGGCCGTGCTGGGACCGATCGCGGACGGGGAGGGCTCGCTGGCCCGCCTGCTCGAGGATCCGGAGTTGTACGACCGCCTCGTGTCCTCCACCGCCCGCTTCGACACGGTGACGGCGGCGCTGGCGGCCGGCGAAGGGACGCTCGGGCGGATGCTGGCGTCGGACTCCCTGTATCGGGCGATCGCATCGTCCGCGACCCGGGCCAACACCATCCTTGGTCTTATCGAGGACGGCGAAGGGGCGGTTGGGCAGCTCATCGGCGACGAGACGCTGTACGAAGAGTTCCTCAAGGTCGTGGTGGACCTGAACGCGTTCCTCGCCGAAGTGCGGGCCGACCCCGGCAAGTTCATCCCGCCGATCCGGGTCTTCTAGCGGCCGGACGGAGGCTTCGGGCCGGCAGTGCTAGAGGTCGTGGAGCGTCTCGAAATCGACGACCTCGAACTCGCGCGCGCCGGCGGGGAGCCTCACGCTCACGAGTTCGCCCTTCCTTCTCCCGAGGAGCGCCCGGCCGATGGGCGATTCCATCGAGATGTCGTTGTTCTCGATGTCGACGTCGTCACCGATCGTGAGGTTGAAGGACTCGATCTCGTCGTCCTCCAGGTCGCGCACCGCAACTCTCGATCCGAACCCGACCCGGTCCGTCGGGATGTTCTCGATATCGAGTTCCCCGAGCTGCGACATTCGGCGCGCCAGGTAGTCGAGCCGCGCCCGCACGAAACCCTGCCGCTCCAGGGCGGCGGTGTACTCGGAGTTCTCCCGCAAATCGCCCTGGGCGACGGCCTTCTCGATCTCTTTCGGAAGGATGACGTTCAGCTCGTGGAGGAGCGTCTCCGCTTCGTCCCCGATCTTGCGCTGCAGTTCTTCGATCATCCGGAACCTCCTCGACCCGTTGACGGGCCGGCCGCAAAAAAAGCCGAGGCGCTCCCGGAAAGGGAGGCGCCCCGGGCGGAGCACTGCACCGATCGCAATAGTGGAGGCGGCGGGAATCGAACCCGCGTCCGCGAGCCCATCCGCCACGGCATCTACGTGCGTAGTCCGTGATCAGGTCTCATCCCGCGAGGGTTCACGAACAACCCCTTGCGAAACCAGCCGTGTACGCGGCTCTCGCCGTGCTCTCGTCACCCGCGGCTCACGGCGCGCCGGGGCGACCAGCCCGATTCATCGACGTCCGCCGGGAGGTCCTCGGGCCCGGATCTCTCGGGGACGGGCTACGCAGATTTACGCAGCCAGAGCCAAACCGTTGTTGGCACCTGAAGATTTCCCGGTGTTTAACGAGGCCCCGGGCACCTCGGCACGCTTCCGCGGCTTCCGGTTCACGCGTCGAAGCCGTGTCGCCCCCCCGAATACTCGCAAAGGCTACCCCACACGGTCGTTTATCCCGGCGTGCGGCGCAAGTTCCGGGAGCGGCCCCGGAGTTCTTTTGACAGCCGGAAACCGGCACGGGTATACTCGGAGTTTGCCGGGTCCGGCGGCGCCGGTTCCCGTTGATTCGATATGCGCCCCGCGTTCGCGGGGAGGAGACATAGATCCAAGTGCAGCTTCGAGAACTGTTCGTTCCGTCCGCCATCAAGCTCGACCTGGCGGCGGAGACGAAGGATGAGGCCCTGAAGGAACTTGTGTCGTGTATGGGTCTCGACGGAAAGTCTGAAGGAATCCTCTACAAGATGTTGAAGCGGCGGGAAAATCTCGGCTCGACCGGGATCGGCCGCGGCATCGCGATCCCCCACTGCCGTTCGCTCGTCGTGACCCGGTTGAGGGTTGCATTCGGCCGAAAGCTCTCGGGTCTCGACTTCAAGGCGATCGACGAAAAGCCCGTTCGGTACGTCTTCCTCATCGTCGCACCGCCGCTCGAGGTCTCGAATCAGTATCTCCCGGTGCTGGGGAAGATCGCGCAGTTCGGCAAGGAGGCCGACGTGCCGGAATTGCTCGCTGAAATCTCGAGTCCCGACCAGTTCATCGAGTTGCTCGATGCGAAGGGTCTCTAGTGGACCAGCAACTCGAACTCCTCCTTGAGATTCAGGACCTGCGGATGCAGCGTCGAGGTCTCTCGGACGGAACGCTGACGGACCTCGAGGCGGATGTCTTCGACGTGAAGATCGAAGACGCGATCCGATTGCTCGACGAGAAGGTCGAGGAACTGGCGCAGAGGCTGACGCGGGGGATCCAGGAGCGCTACCGCCGCATCGCCGACAAGGCGCCGCGCGTCGTCGCACCCGTCATCAACGGCATCTGCTACGGCTGCTTCGTGGCGGTTTCGACGGCTCGCGCCTCCGAGGCGGATCGGAATCTCCGCGTCGAATCGTGCGAGTACTGCGGCTGCTTCCTCTACCACGTCGGCTGAACCCGGACTGCCGGCAGCCACGGACTGCTAGTCGGCGGGGCGGGCGAGGACCCTCCCTTTCGCGGTTCGCCGCGTCACGCCCTCCCGGTCCAGGTACTCGAGGAGCGGGATCAGGTACTTCCGGGAGAGCCCGAACGTCTCCTTGAACCGCGCGGGAGGGACCGGCGCGGCATCGGCGAGAAGCTCTCGCACTCGCGCCTCCATCGTCTCCAGTGCCCCGACGGCGACGTGCAGCTCGGGCGTGACCGCCTTCGTCAGGCCGGACTCCTGCAACAGCCGGAGGAGGTCGTCGAGCACGGCGCGGTCCAGGCGCAGCTTCTTCCCCAACTCCGTGACGAGCGGTGGCTGCAGACCGGCGGCTTCTATCGTCCCGGCGAGTTGCGCGCGCCCCTCCTCCTCCTGCGCGGTGAGGCGGGGGGCATGGCCCGGAAGAGCCAGCCGCGGCCCGCTCTCAAGGAGGCCACGACCGGCGAGGAGGCGACGTACGGCGGTCTCCGCCAGTTCGAGGTCGCAGAACGGCGCCATCGCGGAGCGCACGGCCTCTTTCGACACGCCGGGGGCGCGGCGATCCGCGGCGTGGAGACGGGTCACGCTCTGCTCCACGGCTTCCATGGCCTCGGTCACGGCGTCGGCGGCGAACCAGCGGTCGCCGATGTGCACGCAGCCGGCCTCCTCCGCGGCCGTCTCGAGCGTGGGGGCGCGCCGGCCGAGGAGGATCGATGATGTCGCGACGGGAAGCCCGCGCAGGCCCTCCAGGGCGACGGCGGCGGCGATCGCTTCCGCCGGGGCGCCGTCGAGAATGCGCCGCCAGGCTCCCGTCCGCGCCGGCCAGTCGGGCGGCGGGTTCAGTTCCGCCACGCGGATCCCGCCGATCGTCGTCACCGGCGAATAAAAGCGGAGGATGGCCCGATCGCGGGTCCGGGCGAGGAGCGGCGCCTCGAGGGCCAGCACGGCCCAGGCGGTCGCTCCGGGCGCGACGGGCTGGCGATCGGCCGTCTGCAGTCGGGCCATGACCTCGCGGGTGCCGAGGTAGACCCTCAGGCGCTGTCCGTGCCGGAGGGGCCGGTCGCGGCTCCCGAGCGCCCGTACACGGACGCCGAGACGCTCGCTCGACCCCCACTCGGACGGATCCACCAGCACGCTGCCCCGCGCCACCGCAGCCGGCGCAACGCCGACGAGCGCGACGGCGCACCGGCGGCCGGCGGCGACGCGGCGACGCGGGTCTTCATGCACCTGGAGCGCGCGCACGCGGGCCGAGCCGCCCCCCGGGAAGATGCGCACGGTGTCGCCCACGCCGACGGATCCGCTCCATACCGTGCCGGTCACCACGGTACCCGTGCCCCGGATGGAGAAGGACCGGTCGACCGGGAGCCGAAAGCGGTCTTCGACGCTGCGCGCGCGGATTTCCGCGGTCGACCTGCGCAGCGCGGCTCGCAGCGGTTCGATCCCTTCGCCCGTCAGGGCGGAGACCGGTACGATCTCCCACGACGCCCGGGCGGGGTCTTCGTCCAGCAGTTCCCGGGTCGTTTCGCTCGCGAGTTCGAGCCAGTCCTCATCGACCCGGTCCCGCTTCGTGAGCGCGACGACCCCGCGCCGGACGTTCAGAAGACGCGCGATCGCGAGGTGCTCGTGCGTCTGAGGCATCGGGCCCTCGTCGGCCGCCACGACCAGGAGGAGGACATCGATGCCCGTGGCCCCGGCGAGCATGTTCTTGAGAAAATCCTCGTGTCCCGGGACGTCGACGACTCCCGTCTCCAGGCCGGGGTCGAGGTCGAGCCGCGCGAAGCCCAGGTCTATCGTGAGCCCCCGCTTTTGCTCCTCCAGCCAGCGATCCGTCTCGATCCCCGTCAACGCCCGCACGAGGGCGGTCTTGCCGTGATCCACGTGGCCAGCCGTCCCGATCACGATCCCGCGCCGATCGCTCGCGCCCTCGCTCACCGTGTCTTCACCGGTTCTTCACGGGCCGTTCAGTCCAGCCGACTCAGAAAAGGCAGAGACTTCAACTGCGCCCCCTCCGCCACGTGGTGCCGGATGAACTCGGCCAGCCAGCGGCCCTGGCGGCCGTTGGCGCGGCTCCGTTCCGCCGGCCCGCCGGACACGAGGATCCGAAGGGCATTGAGCTCCCCCGGATCAAGTTCGGGCCCTATCGGACCGCACGAGGCGCAGCGAAGCCCGCCGGCCTCGAAGTCGAAGCGCGCGCCCGCGGCTCCGATGGGATTCCGGCAACCGACGCAACGTTCGATCTCCGGGCGGAACCCCAGGGCGCTGACCACACCCCAGACGTACTCGAGGCCGCCGGCCGACGCCCTTTCCCGGACCCGGCGGTGGAGCCCGTCGAGACCCTTTGTCAGCGTGCGGTACAGCTCCGCATCGCTGTGCTCCGGGGCGAGGCGCATCACGAGTTCGCAGAGCACGGATGCGATCGTGAAGAGTTCGATCGAACGGTCGATGCCCCGCCGGTCGCGGAGGAGTTCGAAGTTGGAGAGGGTATGCAGGTCGCGTCCCTCCCGGCTGTAGAAGGTCGCCTCCCCCTCCACGAAAGGCTCCAGCAGGCCGCCGAAGCGGCTTCGAGGACGCAGCGCCCCGCGGGCGAGCGCTGAGCAGGGGCCGAGTTCCCACGTCATCAGGCGCAGGATCTTGCTGGTTTCGCTGTACCGGTACGTTTGGAGGACCACCGCCCGGGTCGTTACGAGTCCCACTCGGCGGACTGCCGGTCCCGGGCGCGGTCAGCTCGGGCGAAGCAGGATATCGGTCGTTCCCGCCCCGATCGGCACCTCGTGGATGAACTCGCCCTCGGCCGAAAGGAGAACGAGACGTCCCTGGCCCGCGGCCACGTAGGTGGCGCAGAGGATCTGGCCGTCAAGGAATCCGGCCGCGACCCGGCAGTTGAGGTTCGAGCCGTCCCGGTCGCGCGGCTGGATCGGGTTTTCCGGCCCGTTCATCCACGACCGAACCGCAAAGCTGAACGTCAGCACGTCCGTTTCCGCCGTGTCGACACCCTTCGTTCGCACGACATAGACGAGCCCGTCCCGCCCGGCCTCCATGGAGAGTCCGTTTCCGCCGAGGGCGTTCACGTCCTGCACGCTCCGGGCCGACATGTCGATCTCGACGAGATTCCCGTCCCCCAGCCCGGCGGAGGTCGCCGGATCGACTCCCCCGCCGGCCAGCAGGAGCATGTTGTCTTCGAGCACTATGGCTTCGGTGACCCCGACCGTGCCTTCCGGAAGCCTCAGCTCGTCGAAGTAGCTGCCGCTGATGAACTCGTGGAGGACGATGCGGGGCGGGCCGAGGGGTTCGCGTCCGCCGTCCGCGTCGTCGAGGTTGCCGTCGGCGGAGACGAGGAACTGCCCGGCCGGGATCACTCGCTCCACGAAGGTGCCCACCGCCTCGACGGCGATCTGCGCCATCGGAGTGCCCGGGAAGGCCACGTACACCTCGTCCAGCGCCCGGGCGGGAATGAGCGCGCCCACCGTACCGCCCGCATCGAAGATCACGGTGGGCTTACCGGGGTCCACGATGGCGTTGTTCGGAAAGACGGCCGTCGTCCGTTCGTCGGTGGAGAAGGAACCGAAGAGGACCTGGCTCCCCTCCGGAGCGTCCCACGCCGTCACCCAGAGATCCTGGATGAAATCCGCCGTCTCGCCCCTGAACCCCGCCCCAAGCTGAATGTCACGCCCGAAGGGGACGAGCGCGCCGCCGATCCGGTTGAACTGCTGCAGGGTCCCGGAGATGGAGTTGAGAACGGCGAATTCCGAGCGGTCGGGCGTGACGACGCCCGGGTTATCCGGCCCCGTCCCGTTCGAACCGCCACACCCGGCGACGATCGCCAGCGCCCCAATCCGTGTCCAGCTACGTCTCCGCATGATCCGCTCCTCTGATGCCCAACCCTGTGCGGCCCGCGACCGTTCGCCGACCGGGAGCCGCCGGCACCCCGGCGGTTCGGTGCTTCCCGGCAAGGTCCGCTCGCGGGTGGTGCACGGCAAGCGGACGCCGCTCCGCCCGTTCGGGTCCGGCGAGCTTCCGCCAGAACAACGTTTGGAGGACCTCCATCGGCGACGACGCGCCGCTCGCCGCCTCCCCGCCACGCACGGGAAACGGCTCCCCGTTGTAGCGTCGTTCAGGGCTCGAAGCGACCGAAGTCCTCCGGGTCAAGCCCCTTGAGGTAGTCGCTCAGCGGCTCTTCGGGGGCCCGGGAGGGCCCGGTTCCGGGAGGTGGCGCTTCCCCCTCGGCCACTCCGGTCTCGTCGATCTCGAACGCGCTCGCCTCGAGGAGGCTCTCCGCCGCATGAATCGGGACGCCGGCTCGCAGCGCCAGCGCGATGCTGTCGCTGGGACGGGCGTCGATGGAGATGAACTCGTCCTCTCGCCGGAACACGAGCGACGCGTAGTAGGTGTTGTCGACCACCTTCGTGATGAGTACGCGGACGAAGGTGCTGTCCAGCCCGCGCACCACGGCGTTGAAGAGATCGTGCGTGAGGGGACGCGTGAACTGGACTCCGGCGAGTTCCATCGCGATGGCCGAAGCTTCGCCGGGTCCGATCCAGATCGGGAGGAAGCGCTCGCCGTCCTTCTCCCTGAGAATGACGACGGGGGCACCCGTCGTCTTGTCGAGTCCAAGGCTGGCCACGGCGACCTCCAGCATCCCGGACTCCGTCATTCCGGCCCCCTCCCCCTCCTGCCCCGACGTAGAGGGTCAGCCGGCGAGGGCATCGGTTCGATCGGTTCTCTCCCACGTGAACGCATCGCCTTCGGGCTCGCGGCCGAAGTGCCCGTAAGCGGCGGTCCGGCGGTAGATCGGTTTCCGGAGTCCGAGCCGCTCGATGATCGCGCGCGGCCGAAGGTCGAACACTTCCGTCACCCGGCCGGCGAGTTCGTCGTCCGGCCGGCGCCCCGTGCCGAAAGTGTCGACCCTCACGCTGACGGGCTCATCGACCCCGATGGCGTAGGCGAGCTGGACTTCGGCCCGTCGGGCGAGTTCCGCCGCGACGAGGTTCTTGGCGATCCACCGCGCCGCGTATGCCGCCGAGCGGTCGACCTTCGACGGATCCTTCCCCGAGAAGGCGCCGCCCCCGTGCCGGCCCACGCCTCCGTAGGTGTCCACGATGATCTTTCGCCCCGTGAGGCCCGCATCGCCCTGCGGTCCGCCGATCTCGAAACGACCCGTGGGGTTGATGTGGCACTGCGCCCGGCCTTCGTCGTAGAGCTCGCCCGGCAGCACGGGCCCGATGACCTGTTCCCTGATCGCCGCTTCGATCTCATCCGGCGCGATGTCGCCGTCGTGCTGGGCCGAGACGACCACGGTGGTGATCCGGGCCGGTTCGCCGTCCCGGTATTCGACGGATACCTGCGCCTTCCCGTCCGGCCGCAGCCACGCGATCCCCCCGGATCTCCGTACGTCGGCCAGGCGCTTCGCCAGCGCGTGCGCCAGCATGATCGGAAGGGGCATCAGCTGCGGCGTCTCGTCCGTCGCGTATCCGAACATCATCCCCTGATCTCCGGCCCCGCCGACATTCACCCCCTGGGCGATGTCCGGCGACTGCTCGTCGACCGCGGTCAGCACGCTGCACGTGTCCCACCGGATTCCGTGCTCGGCGCGCGTGTAGCCGATGTCGCGCAGCACTTCCCGGGCGATGGCCGCGATGTCGATCCCGGCGGCCGTGGTGATCTCGCCGGTCACGAGGACGAGGCCCGTCGTCACGAGCGTCTCGCATGCGACCCGGCCCCGGTCATCCTCCGCGAGGATGCCGTCGAGTACTGCGTCGGAAATCTGGTCCGCGACCTTGTCGGGGTGTCCCTCGGTCACGGATTCGGAGGAAAACGGTTGTATCCCCTTCACGAGGCTGATTCTCCCACTTCGAGGTTCGCGGCGGAGCGCCGCAGGAGGCGTAGCGGCCAAGATAGTGGCCGCGCGGGCGGGCGGAGGCAACGTCGCCGCCGCGTGATCAGGACATGTACAGCGGCGACGGCTCCACCGGAATCGCGTCCTCAAGCCGCGCGAGGAGTTCGCCGGGCATCCCGGAGGGCGAGCCGGCACGACCGACCCGGCTCCAGAGTTCCGACAGCTCGGCCACGGACAGGAGTCCCACGAGTTCCCTCACTTCGGGGATCGACGCGGGCGCGAGACTGAAATCCCGATAGCCGAGGCCGAGCAGGAGGGCGAGTCCCACCGGTTCCGCGGCCAGGTCTCCGCAGACGCCGATGTCGAGGTCGAGGGCGCTGGCCGTGTTGAAGATCCGCTCGTAGCTGCGGATGAGCGCGGGGTGCATGGGGTTCGAGAGGTGCTGGAGCCGGGCGTTGCCGCGGTCCACGGCGAGCGCATACTGCGTCAGGTCGTTCGTGCCGAGACTGATGAAATCGAGGTGCCGCCCCACGAGATCGAGCGTGTCGGCAAGGGCGGGCGTCTCCACCATCACACCGAAGGGGGCGGGTTCCGCCTGACCCAGCTCGCGTCCGACTTCCGCCACGATTTCCTTCGTGCGCAGGATCTCGGTTTCGCAGATGACGAAGGGGACGAGGATCCGCATGCGGGCCTCCGGCCCTCCGGCGCGGATCGCGGCGCGCAACTGGTTGCGGAAGAGCTGCGGCCGGTCCAGGCACACACGGATGGCACGCCAGCCCAGGTAGGGGTTTTCCTCCGGAGGAAGGTCGAGAAAGAGCGGGAACTTGTCGCCGCCGATATCGAACGTCCGGAGCGTCACGGGCTCGTTCGGAAACCCCTCCACGACCTCGCGGTAGGCTTCGTACTGCTCTTCCTCGCTTGGAATCACCCTCCGTCCGATGACGAGGAATTCGGATCGGAAGAGCCCGACCCCTTCTGCCCCCACGCGCCGGGCCGCCGGCACATCGTGCGGCTGATCGATGTTGGCGCGAAGATGGACGCGGACTCCGTCCGCCGTCAGCAGAGGCGCGGATTCGGGCGTGAGGTCGGCGGCGGGACGTGCTGAAAGCCGGCGGACCATCCGCACGTGTGCCGCCTTCTCCGCCTCCGTGGGCTCGATCAGGACGCGACCGTTGCCTCCGTCGAGGAGAACGGTCGTCCCGTCTTCGATCTTCGCGAGGTCGGCGCCGAGTCCGACGACCGCCGGAATGCCCAGAGAGCGAGCAACCAGCGTGCTGTGCGAGGTCCGCGACCCCGATCCGCTCGCCACGCCAAGGACGAGTGCCGGGTCGAGACGCACCGCGAAGCTGGGCGTGAGGTCGTCGACGGCGATGAGCCCGGGCTCCTTCGGAAGGGCGAGCGGGTCTTCGCTGCGCCCGGTGAGCCGCGCGAGGACGCGAGACCGGATGTCTCGCAGGTCGGCCAGCCGGTCGACGACCATGAAGTGCCCCGCATCGATGATCGCCGTCCGAAGTTCGGTCAGGCGCCAGTCGAAGGCGCGCTCCGCGGAGAGGAAGTTTTCCCGGATATAGCGGATCGTGCCCGCGACGAGGTCCGGGTCCGAGAGGATGAGAATCTGCGGATCGAAGATGTTCGCTTCGACCTCGCCCAGCGAACGCGCGGCCTGCTCGCGCGTATCCCGGACGCGGTCGGCGGCCCAGGCCAGCGCCTCCTCGAAACGCGCGACCTCGCGCTCGACGGCATCGGCGGGGATCGTCCGGTGCTCCGGCCGCCACTCGTGACGCTCGATCCGCTGAACCACGCCGAGCGCGCGCCCCGGCGCGGCGCCGATCCCGTGAACAACCTCGCTCACGCCGGGCCGTCCGCGTCCACGTCCAGAGCGAGTTCCTCGCTGAACCCGGACAGAACGAGCTCGGTGAGGGAGTCGACGGCGTTGGCGGCGTCGGACCCCGTGGCCCGGATGCGGATGGAGGCGCCGGCCTCGGCGGCGAGCATCATCACCCCCATGATGCTCTTCCCGTTCACTTCCAGTTCGTCCTTCTCGACCCTCACCTCGGCACGGAACCGGCTCGCAAGCTTAACGAACTCCGCGGCCGGACGGGCGTGCAGCCCCAGCCGGTTCCGAATACGTACCGCTGCTTCGTGTCGCATCGTCACAGAAACCTTCCGCTCCGGTCGAGCGAACGATCGGCGTCGGGCCGCGCGTCGCGGCAGGCTGCACCGCCTGTCGGGACGCTCACAGGAGCCACACCGCGCACGCGGCGAGGAGGCTCGCCATGGCGACCGCCGAGATGTGTCGGGGGACAAGATAACCCATTAGCGCCACGATGACTGCACCGCCGTCCCGCCAGGGGACGAGGCCGGCTCCGGGAAGCTGGCCGATGAGCAGCGCGGCGAGGGCTCCGATGAGCACCTGGTTCGCGAACACGAACGCTCTCTCCAGCCGGCGCAGCGGCGCGCGCTTCAACGCGGAGGCCACGGACCGGCCGGACCTCCAGCCGCAGCGCAGCCCCCAGATGCGGAGGGCGAGGTGGCCGGCATTGTACAGAACGAGGAACGCGCCGGCCGCGACCGGGGCGTCGAGTCCAAGCACGAACCCGATGGCCGCGGCGGATGTGCAGAAGGGCCGCCATCCGGCCCACGCGACCCCGTCGCCCAGCGCCCCAAGCGGCGCGCGGAGGGCGGAACGGAAGCGCGACAGGGTGTCGGGGTCATCGCCATCGAATTCGAGGCGCGCGATGGCCCCGATCGCGACGGGAGCGAGGTACGGATGCGCGTTGAAGGCTCGCGAATGACGTTGCACGGCCTGCCGGAACGCGGCCGGATCGCCCGCGTGGATCCGCGCCAGAAGCGGCGCCAGCGCATGCGCAAGTCCGGGCCCCGTCATCGTGCGGTCGTTCCATGAACCCTGGATGGAAAAGCTGCGCAGGATGGCGCGTGCGAAATCCCTTCTGCGCGGTTTCACGAGAGCACCCGGGCGAGGACCGTCCCCAGGACGCATCCGGCCGCCAGCGCGGGCCAGTGGCGGGCTCGCGCGCCGAGCCCGCGAGCCCCGACGCCCGCGGCTCCGGCGAGTCCGAGCCCCGCCACGACGGGCCACCACGCGGCGCCCGGTGGCTGCGTCGACAGCAGACGCACGAACAGCGTCGACGGCACGAGCAGCGCGGCGACGAGGAATCCTGCGCGCAACCCGTCCAGGGCCATCGCCAGCCTATGGCGTCGCGCGAGGGCGGCGCCCCCCCCGCCAAAGCCTTCGGGCCGCGAGACGAGGCGCGGCGTCACGCGCCGGAGGAGGGTCACCGAGTACGCGCCCGTCCACCCGACCGCCCACCCGACCGCGACCGCGGCGACGATCCCGCCCGGGGTGCCGCCGCCGGCGATCGCGTACGCCGCCCCCGCCGTGAAAGAGGCCGGCCCGGCCTCCGGATGCCGCGCGCCGCCGAAGGAGGGATGTCGCGACAGGACGAGTTCCAGCCAGACTCCGACCAGGCAACCGGCGGCGGGCGCCCCGAAAAGCATGCCTCCCAGCGTGCCGGCCACGATGGGCCGGGACCACATGGCCTGGGGCCAGGACACCTCGTCGAGACCGATGACCGCGCCGAGCAGACAGGCCAGCGCCCAGTCGCCGACCGTGAGCTCGACCCCGGTCATCGGAGCTTCCGCGCGTCGAGACGGACCTCGGGTGCGGTGGGGAGGTTGCGGGCGCTCACGGCAGCGTGCTCACCGATCGCCCGCAGGTCCTCGACCTCTTCCGGCGAGAGGTGGACGTAGTCGAGGATTTTCCTCCGCCCTGCCGCGGCGTACACGCCTCCCACGTTCACCGTCCGCCCGTCGAGGCACCCACGCTCGGCCAGTGCCCGCATCGTCGCCGTATCCCGCGTCAGGAGCGCGCCCCGCTCCACCCGGGCGCTCAGTTCCCCGAAGCGCCGCGCTGCCTCGTCCACCCCGAGGAACTCGGCGCTTTCTTCGTCGTCGAGGGCGCTGGCCCAGAGCTCCTGCTCCCACGCGCTGGAAGCGAGAGGTTCGTCGACGATGACGTAGAAGTCGAGGTCCAGGGGACGTCCCCAGCCCACGAGCACCTGGCCGTGGATCAGACGCTCATCGATCCGGAGGAGTTCGAGCGCCACGGTTCGTGCTCAGTCGGTTCCGGACGGCGGGGACGGGTGGGCGCGCTGTCCGGCCCGTCCCTTCCGGAGAAGGCGGGGGACGAGCGCCTCGAGCGGCATTTCGCGGTGAAAGACGAAGTCGAGCAGCATCGGAAGGTTGACGCCGGTGATCCACGCGCCGCCCCCGCTCTCCCGCACATGCCGGAGGCTGGCCAGACCGCAGCTGCCGCCCGCGAGGTCCACGAAAAGGATGGCCTCCGCGCCCTTCGCCGCCTCTCCGATGATTTCGGCGAGTTCGTCCGGCCCCAGGCCTTCGTTGCTCACGGCATGCAGCGCGCCGCTGACGCCGCTGATGGCCTCGACGGCGGACACGAGGGCATGAGCCAGTTCCACGTGCGCCACGACGACGCCGCGAACCCGGCTATTCGTCATCGGACTCGAGGTAGTCGCGCACCGGCCGCATGCGCTCGATGAGATCGCGCTCGAAGGCCGCCGCGGGGTCCTCCCCGGAATAGCGCAGCAGATGGTTCATGGCCACGACTTCGGCGATCACCGTGATGTTCTTGCCCGGGTTCAGCGGGATGCGGACCTTCGGCAGCTTGACGCCCAGGATCTCGCACTCCTCCGCTTCGAGACCGGTTCGGTCATAGTCGTCGCGCTCTCCCCAGACCTCGAGTTCGACGACGACTTCGATCCGCTTCTGCTGGCGCACGGCCCGGATCCCGAACATGGCCCGCACATCGATGATGCCGACGCCCCGGATCTCCATGTGATGGCGCTGGTGTTCGTGCGCGCGTCCGAGGAGAATGTCGCTCTGGCGGCGGTGCACGAGGATGAGATCGTCCGCGACGAGGCGGTGGCCCCGCTCCACGAGATCGAGCACGCATTCGCTCTTGCCGATGCCGGACGGCCCGATGAAGAGGAGGCCGATCCCGTACACATCGGCGAGGGAGCCGTGGAGCGAAGTCCGGGGCGCGAACTCTTCCTCGAGATAGGGCTGCAGTCTCCGGTAGAAATCGCCCGTCTTCAGAGGCGTTTCCAGCACCGCCACGCCGGCCGCCTCCGCCGCGGAGACGAGTTCTTCAGGCGGCGCCTGGCTCTTCGTAATGATCGCGCAGGGCACGCCGGACTCGAACACGAACGTGAGAGCGGCGGCGCGTTGCGAGGCGCGGAGGCTCTGGAGATAGGCGATCTCCGTTTCGCCGAAGATGAGGACCCGCTGAGACACGAAGCGCTCGCGGTAGCCCGCCAGCGCGAGTCCCGGCGACGAGACCTCCGGGACATCGATCCGGCGCTCGAGGCCGGACTCGCCGGCCACCACCGTGAGGGAAAACGCTTCCCGCTTGCGTCGAAGCAGCGACGCGACCGTGAGGGTCACTCGGCTTCTCCGCCCGCTTCAAAGGGATTCCCGAACAGCTCATCCATCGGCGGCGCCGAGTGCTCGTTGTACCGGTCGTGGTTGCGGCGGAGCTGGTTGCCCAGCTTGTCCGCGAGCCGGTCGAGCGCCGTGCGCGGGTCGGGGCCCGCCGCCTCCCCGTGCACGGGACGGGCGCGGTCGACGCTGACCACGGCCGCCGCGCGCACCTGCGTCTTCTCTCCGGTGAATACGATCTCGGCCTTCGACGCGCGCGGCTCGAAACGGGTCAGGTTCGTGAAGCGCGTCTCGATGATCTCGCGGATGTCCGAGACATCGGCGTTACGCGCGGTGACGATGGTTCGCATCGGTCCTCATCGGGGTTCGAGTGACTGGTAAAGGTGCGCTTCCGTCTCATCCGCTGCACGCGACCACGAGAACCGAGCCGCGTGGGCGATCCCGCCCCGTCCGAGCTGTTTGCGCACCGACGGCTGCCCGAGAAGTTCGTCGATCGCGGCCACCCACGCCGCGACGTTGCCATGCGGGGCGAGAACTCCCGACTCCCCCGCCGCCACCGACTCCCGCAGCCCCGGGGAGTCGCTCGCGATCACCGGCGTGCCGCACGCGGCGGCCTCCACGTTCGTCATTCCCCACCCTTCCTTCGGAGAGGGATAGACCACGGCCCAGGCCCGACGCAGCCAGGCGACCTTCTCCTCCTCGGAGATGTACCCCAGAAAGCGTACCCGGTGCGAGAGCTCGGCGCCCCGCACGAGCCTTCGGAGACGGCGTTCGTCGCTACCGCGCCCCGCGATGACGAGCCTTGCGTCGGGCAGCCGGCCGCTCAGCCGCGACAGCGCTTCGAGCAGGAGATCGAGACCCTTGTAGCGCTTGAGGCGGCCCACATAGAGCAGCGTCGGCGCCTCCGCACGTTCCGTCGCGGGGTCCGGACAATAGGTGTCGTGATCGATGCCGGGCGGGATGACCGTGATGTCGCGGGCGAGCAGGCCCCGCTTCGTGAGATCGAGCGCGGTGCTCTCCGAGATCGCCTGAAAGGGGCAGTTGCGATAGACGCGGGGGATCGCCCGTTCCGCGGCCCAGACCGCCGTCGCGACGGGGATCGACGCCTCCGCGTAAGCCGTGGCCCCGAACAGGTGCGGAACGAGGGCGACGACGGGGACGCCGGCCCACCGAGGGGAGTACAGCGGGATCTTGTTGATGTCCTCGACGAGAATATCCGGGGCGAAGTCGTGCACGACCTCCCGCGCGGCCCGCCGCCCCCGCCATGCGTAGCTGTGCCGGTTTCCGACGCGCCGAAAGTCGATGCAATCGAGTGTCGCGGACGGGGCCGCGCCGGGCCAGCCGCTCACGACGGCCCGCACGAGGTGCCCCCGGGCCGCGAGCCGGCCGAAGATCTCGTGGAGGTGCACCTCGGCGCCGCCGGCCTCGGGGTTCTCCCGGTCCTGCCAGTTGAGGAGGAGGATCCGGAGCGGCCGCGCCACGGGTTCGCTCAGGACCCGGCCTCCCGCGCCTTCAGCACCGCGTCGAGCACGCCGTTGAGAAACCGCGGACTGCCGGGACTCCCATACCGGCGGGCCAGCTTCAGAGCTTCGTGAATCGCGACCTTCGGCGGTACGTCTTCGAACCACAGAAGCTCCGCGATCCCGATCCGCAGGATGTTCCGGTCGATGGCGTGCAGGCGCTCGATCCGCCAGTTCGACGCGTGATGGGCGATCGTGGCGTCGATCTCGTCGAGGTGGCGGCTCGCGGTCTCGAGCAGGCGCCGGACGTGCGGGCGGTAGCGGTCGGACATGCGGCGGTGGACGAGGCTCTGCGCCGCGTGTTCGAGCGGCGTGCCCTTTCCGCCCACCTCCCACGCATAGAGGAGGTTCAACGCCCAGCTCCGCGCGCGCGAATGGACGTGCGTCCGGGAGGCCGGCGTCACGCGCCCAGCCGTTCGTGGAGGTCGGCCATGCGTAGCGCCGCGCGCGCCGCCTCCGAGCCGGCGTTTCCGAGTTCGCCGCCGGCCCGCGCGAGCGCTTGCTCCAGCGTGTCCGGCGTGAGGACGCCGAGACCGATCGGCACGCCAGAGTCGAGCTGTACCTTCGCGAGGCCGTCCGTGGCCGCCCGGCTTACGTGGTCGAAGTGCGCGGTTTCCCCGCGAATCACACAGCCCAGGGCGACGATGGCGGCGTATCCGCGCGTCACGGCCCGTTGCGCGGCGAGCGGCAGCTCCCAGGCGCCCGGGACGTACACGATATCGACGTCCTTCTCGGCGACACCGCATTCGAGGGTCGCCCGCGCGGCGCCTTCCAGCAGACGTTCGGTGACCCGGGAGTTGAACCGGCTGACGAGAATGCAGACCCTCCGGCCGGTTCCGGAAGCCGCGCCCTCGTACTCCTTCAGGCGCCCGCGGGTGAACCTGTCGGGGCCGTCGCCGCGAGGGGTGTCCGACCCGCTTCTCACGCGGATTCGGTCAGGTGTCCCAGCTTCTCGCGCTTCGTGCGGAGATAGCGGACCAGCCGGTCATCGACCCCGCCGAACTCGAGCGGCAGGCGGTCGCGGATCACGAGACCGAACCCCTCCAGCCCCGCGAGTTTCTTCGGGTTGTTCGTGAGGACCCGGATCGAGCGCAACCCGAGATCCACGAGGATCTGGGCCCCGATTCCGTAGTTCCGCAGGTCGGGCGGGAAACCGAGCGCCTCGTTCGCTTCGACCGTGTCGTGGCCCTCGTCCTGCAGCTCGTAGGCTCGGAGCTTGTTCAGGAGTCCGATCCCCCGCCCTTCCTGGTCGAGATAGACGATGACCCCGGCACCAGCCTCCACGACCATCCGCATCGCCGCCTCGAGCTGGCTGCCGCAATCGCAGCGGTGGGAGTGGAACACATCGCCCGTCAGGCAACGCGAGTGAACGCGCACAGGGACATCCTCCGCACCCGCCACGTCGCCGCGCACGAGCGCGACGTGTTCGCGCCCATCCACCTCGTTCGCGTACCCGACGATGCGGAAATCTCCCCAGGGCGTGGGAAGATCCGCCTCGGCGACGCGCCGTACGAGACTCTCCGTGCGCAACCGGTAGGAGACGAGGGCGGCGACCGTGATGAAGGGGAGGTCGTACTCCGCCGCGAACTTCTCGAGATCCGGGCGGCGCGCCATCGTCCCATCCTCGTTCAGAATCTCGCAGATCACACCCGCCGGGGTGAGCCCGGCGAGCCGGGCGAGATCGACCGAAGCCTCCGTCTGGCCCACGCGCTGGAGCACACCGCCGGGCCGGGAGCGGAGCGGGAAGATGTGGCCCGGGCGCATGAGGTCCGTGGGCCGGGTCTGGGGATCCACGGCGACGCGGATCGTCCGGGCACGATCCTGCGCGGAGATCCCGGTCGACACGCCGAAATCCTGGCGGGCATCGATCGACACGGTGAACGCCGTCTTGTTCGGGTCCGCCAGCCGGTCGTCCGTCATGAGCGGGAGATCGAGGCGATCGGCCATTTCGTCGGGCATCGCGAGACATATGAGGCCCCGCGCGTGCCTGGCCATGAAGTTGATCGTCTCGGGCGTCGCGAGCGCGGCCGCGCAGACGAGGTCCCCCTCGTTCTCGCGATCCTCATCGTCCGCGATGATCACGAGTCCGCCGCTGCGGATCCGCGCGATCGCCGCTTCCACCGTGTCTGCGGGCATGTCCGCCAGCCGAAGTCTCAGGAGTCCGCCGGGGCCGCGTGCGGTCGGAGGGCACGCGCCACGTGTTTGCCGATCAGGTCCGCCTCGAGGTTGACGCTCGCGCCGGATACGAGGCGCCCGAGGGTCGTGTGGGTCCATGTATATGGGATGATGGCGAAACGCGCGATGGTCCCGCTCAGGCGGTTGACCGTGAGACTCACGCCATCGACCGCGAAGGAGCCCTGCGGCACGGTCACCCTCTCGAGGCCGCCCGGGAGTTCGATCTCGAGCCGACCCGACCCGGCTTCCCACCTGGCCGCGGCCACGGTCCCCACCCCATCGATGTGTCCCTGCACCATGTGCCCGCCGAGCGGGTCCCCGGCGCACAGCGCAGGTTCGAGGTTCACGAGATCGCCGACCCGCCAGCTCCCGACCGTCGTCCGCTCCAGCGTCGCCTCGACGACGTCGACATCGAACGACGCCTCTCCGAGAGCGACGACCGTCGTACACACGCCCGCGAGCGACACCGAATCCCCGTCCCGGAGCCGTTCGATAAAGGGGACGCGGGCGATCGTCAGCCGGAGTCCGGTCTTCCGGCGCTCACGGCCCGCGACCTCGCCGACCGCCCGTATGATTCCGGTGAACACGAGTCGGGCCCCTCAGAGGTTGTCCAGGGTTTCCTGGAGCTGGCGGTGCTCGAACACGATATGCGTGTCCTGTCCCAGTGACTCCCGCTGCACGGGCAGCCAGTCGCCGGGCGTCGACGGATCGAGACCGGGAAACGCCGGTACGCCGTCCCGCCCGTAGAACATGGGGGCGATGAAGGCATGGATCCTCTGGATGTGCCCGTCGCGCAGCAACGATGCGGCGACCTGCCCCCCTCCCTCGACGAGCACCGAAAGTACGCCGCGGATCGCCATTTCGTTCCAGACCGCGCTCAGGTCCAGCCTGTGGTCCCCGCTCCGCGGGACTCCGATCACCTCCACGCCCGCATCGCGGAGCGGACCTGCGCGCTCGTCGAATCCGTCCGTCTCGGGGTCGGCGAAGGCCCATACCGGCGCCTGCGAGGCCGTGCGCACGAGCTGACTCGAGGTTCGGAGCCGGAGCGTAGTATCCAGGACCGCCCGTATCGGCGGCACCCGCGGCACGACCTCTCCGCGGGCCGTCAGCAGGGGATCGTCGATCTCGATCGTGTTCGAGCCGATCAGGATCGCATCGTGACAGGAGCGGAGACGGTGGACCTCGTCCAGCGCCCGGATGCCGGTCACCGGCGTGCGGACGCTCTCCTCCCCGAGCTTCGCGTCAAGGGAGAGCGCCAGCTTGAGCGAAGCGAAGGGCACCCATCGCTGGTGAAACCAGAGGAAGGCCGCGTTCAGCCGCTTCGCGGCGTTCTCCTCGATCCCGATCTCGACATCCAGGCCGGCCTGCCGCAGCTCTTCCGCCCCGTGGCGCGCCTCGGGATTGGGGTCCCGGCAGGCGATCACGACGCGGCGCACGCCGGAGCGGATGATGGCGGTCGTGCACGGCGGCGTCTGCCCCTCGTGGCGGCACGGCTCGAGCGTGACGTACAGCGTCGCGCCTGCCGCGCGCGACCCGGCCTCGCGCAGCGCCACCACTTCCGCATGATCGCCGCCGTACTCCGCGTGCCATCCCGTGCCGAAAACCTGGTTGCCCCGGGCAACGACGGCGCCCACGAGCGGATTGGGCGACACGCGGCCCTGTCCGCGCGGCGCCACGGCCAGCGCCTCGCGCATGTGGCGCAGGTCCTCGGTGCGGCTCGGCGGGGCCCCGGAGATGGGGTCGAATCCCCGCGCCGTCACGAGTGCTCCAGGTGCACCCGGCCGCTGCCGGCAACGAGCTCACCGCACAGGAACGCCTCGCACCCGGCGCCGCGGATCTCCTCGAGGACCCGTCCGGCCTCCCGCCCGCGCACGACCGCGACCATCCCCACCCCCATGTTGAAGGTGGAGAAGAGTTCCGCCTCGTCCGCCCCGCTCTCCCGCGCGATGACGTCGAACTCGTGCGGGCGCGGCCAACGGTCCGTGCGCACCACCGCATCAAGATGCTGTCCGATGACCCGGTCCACATTCCCGGGGATTCCGCCGCCCGTGATGTGGGCAAGCGCCCGCACGCGCCCCGCTTCGAGGCTGCGCTCGAGGATCGGCAGGTAGCTCCGGTGGGGACGCAGGAGGACGTCCGACACGGAGCGTTCGGCCCCCGGGAAGGGGTCGTGCGCCCCGAGTCCGAGGCGGTCGAGGAAGAGGGCGCGCACGAAGCTGTAGCCGTTCGTGTGGATGCCGCTCGACGCGAGCCCGATGAGACGGTCCCCAGGCTCGAGATCGCGGCGTGACAGCTCCGGGTAGACGATCTCGCCCACCACAAACCCCGCGAGGTCGTATTCGCCAGGCGCGTAGAAGTCCGGCATCTCCGCGGTCTCTCCCCCGAGCAGCGCGCAACCGTTCGCGCGACAGGCAGCGGCGAGTCCCGACACGACGCTCGTCACGGTATCCGGATCCAGTACACCGCAGGCGACGTAGTCCATGAAGACGAGCGGCCGGGCCCCTTCGACGAGGATGTCGTTCACGCAGTGATTCACGAGATCGGCGCCCACCGTGTCGTGCCGGTCCGCCATGAAGGCGATCTTCAGCTTCGTCCCGACGCCATCGGCGCTCGCCACGAGTTCCCGCCCCGGGGTCGCCCGGAACCGTCCTCCGAACGAACCGAAGTCCGAACTCACGGCATCCGTCCGGGTTCCCTGGACGAGCCGGGAGATCCGGGCTTTGGTCGCGCGGGCCGCCTCGAGGTCCACGCCGGCGTCCCGGTACGTCAATCCGTCGTTCATGTCTCAGTCACGCCCCTGCTGGAACATCGAATCTCGTGAGCGCGCCAAAGCTTCGCACCCGATCCTCCACTTCGGCCATGGTGAGCGTCACCATGCGGCCGGCGCCGAAGGCTTCGCACGCGAAGGACCCGAGCGCGCAGCCGTACACCACGGCCCGCCTCAACGCCGGTCCCGTGATCGAACCGCAGCGCGCCAGGTATCCGAGCAGGCCGCCCGCGAACGCATCGCCGGCACCGGTCGGGTCGACCACGTCTTCGAGCGGAAAGCCGGGCGTGAGGAAGAACCCGTCGCCGGTGAGCAGCACGGCTCCGTGCTCGCCCTTCTTGATCACGACGTGCCGCGGGCCGCGGTTCCGGATCCAGCGCGCGGCCCGGGCCAGGTTGTGTTCGCCCGATAGCTGTTTCGCCTCCTCGTCGTTCAGCGTGATGAGGTCGATCTTCTCGATGACTTCGGCGAGACGCTCCGGCGTCCCCTCGATCCAGTAGTTCATCGTGTCACACGCCGCGAGCACCGGCGACTCGATCTGATCCAGTACCTCAAGCTGAAGGGTGGGGTCGATGGCGCCCAGAAAGGCCCAGGGCGCGCCTCGGAACGCCTCGGGGATCGTCGGATGGAAGTCCGCGAACACGCCCAGTTCGGTGAACGTCGTTTCCCTCGTGTTCATGTCCCGGCGATAGAAGCCGCCCCACCGGAAGCTGCGGCCGGGCCGCCGCTCGAGCCCCGACAAATCCGCGCCCCGGCGGAGGAGGAAATCGAGCTCATCCGTCGGATAATCGTCCCCGATGACCCCTACGAGCTGAACCGGCGCGAACAGGGAGGCCGCGGCGCTGAAGTTTACCGCCGTTCCGCCGACCACGCCCTCCCGGTGTCCGGCGGGGGTCGAAATTTCATCGAGGGCGACGCTGCCCACGACGAGGATCGGCGCCGCCGGGGCCCCGCCATCCTCGGGGTCACGGTACGTCACGTGTCCTCCCGGGTCATGGTCTCGGGAGCCGAGAGGCCGAGCGCCCGCAGCCCGTTGCCCAGGGTGAGCTGGACCGCGCGCGCGAGCCGGATTCTCGCGGCCCGCTCCGGCACATCCGCCAGGATTCGCTGCGCCGGGTTCAGGTTCCCCTGGTGATACCAGGCGTTCACGAGCCCCGCCGTCTCCTCCAGGTAGGTGCAGACCAGGTGCGGAGCCCGGCCCGCCGCGGCCGTCGCGATGACCTCCGGAAGCCGCATGACGGACAGGGCGACCTCGCGCTCGGCCGGGGTACCGAAGGTCTCCGGGACGTCGAGCGCGGCCGGAACCTCGTCGGCAACAATTCCGGCCCTGCGGAACACGCTGCACATGCGCGCATGCGCATACTGGACCTTGTAGACCGGATTCGCGTCCGACGTATCCAGAGCCAGATCGAGGTCGAAGTTGAGATGGACCTCGGCCCGGCGCATGAGAAAAAAGTATCGCGCCACGTCCGGGCCCGTTTCGTCGACGAGTTCGCCCAGCGTCACGAAGCGCCCCGCGCGCTTGCTCATCCGGACCTCCCTGCCGTCGCGCAGAACCGTGACAAGCTGGATGATGAGGACCTCGAGCAGCTCCGGGTACGACAGCCCGCGCAGGGCCGCCAGCATCCGCTTCTCGTGGCCCTGGTGATCCGCACCCCAGACATCGATCGCGAGTTCGAAGCCGCGCCTCGCCTTGTCGAGGTGATAGGCGAGGTCCGGCAGGAAGTAGGTGAAGGAGCCGTCGCTCTTGATGAGGACCCGGTCCTTCTCGTCGCCGAGGCTCGAAGTCCGAAGCCAGGTCGCCCCCTGCGAGCGGTAGATCAGGCCGCCGGCCTCCAGCGCATCGAGGAGGCGGTCGATGGCTCCGGACTCGTAGAGCGACCGTTCGGAATAGTACAGGTCCATGTGGACGCCGAACCGCGACAGGTCCTCCGCCTGCTCATCGCGGAGCAGGCGCACGGCCTCGCGCCTGAAGTGCGCGCGGCGCTCGTCCGGGGAGAGGGAGGCGAGAACCCCGGGGCCGGCGGCGTCCCGAACCGCCAGCGCCACGTCGCGGACGTACTCGCCGTGGTATCCGCCTTCGGGGATGGCCGCGGGCCGGCCCGCCGTTTCCTCGTAGCGTGCCTCGACGGATTCGCCGAGCAGTTCGATCTGCCGTCCGGCGTCGTTCACGTAGAACTCGCGCGTCACCTCGTGTCCGGCCCACTCCAGCAGCGACGCGACCGCGTCGCCGAGCGCCGCGCCACGACCGTGGGCCACATGCAGCGGCCCCGTCGGATTGGCGGAGACGAACTCCACGTTGACGCGGAGCACGGGCGAGGCCCGCGTCCGCCCCCAATCGCGGCCAGCCTCGATGACCCCCGCCAGTCTACGCCAGATGGATCGATCGGAGAGCCGGAAGTTCAGGAATCCAGGGCCCGCGACTTCCACGGCCGCGATGCCGGCGGCCTCGGAGTCGATCAGTTCGCAGACGCGCGCCGCAAGCGCCCGGGGAGGCTGGCCCAGGCTCTTCGCGAGCACGAGCGCCGCGTTGGACGCCCAGTCTCCGTGCGTCGGATCCCGCGGCCGCTCCAGCGCCGGAGAGAAGCCCTCCGGAGCCCCGGCGGCGGAAAGGGCGGATTCGAGCGCCTCGGCGAGCCGGGCCGGCCCGGCATCACCCGTCAAGAGCCGGAGCCGCCCTTCGATGACCCGGATGGAGTGGGTTCGGACGCGGCCGAGGGGCCGTCCCGCGACGGGGACGAGTCTCCGTCCGACGCCTTCGCCGCGTCGGACGTGCCGCCATCGGCTGCCGGCTGCCGATAGTCGGTGGCGTAGAAGCCGGACCCCTTGAAGACGATCCCGCCTCCGGTCGAGATGAGGCGCTCCACCTGCTCTTCCCCGCACGACGGGCAGACGCGGATCGCCGCGTCCGACATGCGCTGGAAGCGCTCGAAATCGTGTCGGCAACCGCGACATCTGTACTCGTACGTTGGCACTCGTGCCCCCGGGTCCATCGTGGAACGCCCGGCATGCCCGCAGGGTCTTGCCGCGGACTGCTAGCCGGGACGGTATTCCCCCCACACGTCGCGCAACGCGTGGCTGATCTCACCCAGAGTCACGCGGCGCCGGACGGCGTCGATCAGTACGGGCAGGAGGTTAGCATCTCCGGCCGCCGCTCGCCGGATCTCCCCCAGCGAAGCTTCCACGTTCGCGCCGTCCCTCTCCGCCCTGAGCCGCGAGAGCCGTCGGCGCTGCTCCTCCGCCAGGCGGGCGAAGTCCGGCGCCTTCGGCATCTCGACCGGTTCGGCATCCGCGTGCACGTTCACGCCGACAACCTCGAGTTCACCGCTCTCGACGGCCTCCTGGTGCCGGCGGGCGGCGAGGTGGATCTCCTCCCGCATGTACTCGATCGCCTGCACCGGACCGCCCAGTTCCTCAAGGCGCGCGAGGTACTCCGCCGCGCGCGCCTCGAGGTCGTCCGTGAGCGACTCCACGAACCAGGAGCCCCCCAGGGGGTCGACGGTGTCCCCCACACCCGTCTCGGCCGCCAGAACCTGCTGCGTGCGGAGCGCGAGCCGCGCGGCATCCGCGTCGGGGAGCGACAAGGCTTCATCGTAGCTGTTCGTGTGCAGCGACTGCGTGCCCCCGAGGACGGCGGAGAGCGCCTGGACCGCGACGCGCACCACGTTGTTCAACGGCTGCTGGGCCGTCAGCGCGGCCCCGGACGTCTGGGTGTGGAACTTCAGCCGGCAACTCGCCTCCGAGGCTCCGAACCGGTCCCGCATGAGCCGGGCCCACATACGGCGGGCCGCGCGGAACTTGGCCACCTCCTCGAAGAACAACCGGTCGGCCGAGAAGAAAAAGCTGAGCCCCGGAGCGAAGTCGTCGATTTCCAGCCCTCGCTCGATGGCGCGGCGCACGTATTCGAGCCCGTTGGCGATCGTGAAGGCCAGCTCCTGGGCCGCCGTCGCGCCGGCCTCGCGGATGTGGTACCCGCTGATGGAGATCGAACGCCAGCGCGGCATCTCGCGGGCGCAGAAGTCGAACACGTCCGTCACGTACCGAACGCTGGGCTCCACCGGGTAGATGTACGTCCCCCGCGCGATGAACTCCTTCAGCACGTCGTTCTGGACCGTGCCCCGGAGGACCGCCGGGTCGACTCCCCGTTCCCGGGCCACCCCCGCGTACATGGCGAGCAGCACCGGGGCGGTGGCGTTGATCGTCATGGCCGTCGATACGCGCTCGAGCGGGATCCCCTCGAACAGGCGGTGCATGTCCTCGATCGAATCGATCGCCACGCCGACCCGTCCGACTTCCCCTCGCACCCTGGCGTCGTCGGAGTCGTACCCCATCTGGGTCGGAAGGTCGAAGGCGACGGAAAGACCTGTCTGCCCGGAGTCGAGCAGGTAACGGAAACGCGCGTTCGTCGACGCGGCCGTCCCGAAGCCGGCGTATTGGCGCATCGTCCACAACCGCCCCCGGTACATGGTGGGGTATACGCCGCGCGTGTAGGGGAACTCGCCGGGCGGCGCCGAATCCCGGCTCGCATCGCCCGCGCGGTAGACGGGATCGACCTCGATGCCGCTCGTCGTGGAAAAGACCCGACGCCGCTCGCTCATGACGTCTCCGCTTCGAGCGTCACGAGCACCTGGTCGCGCTCCACGACATCGCCGGGGCGAACCGCGATCCCGGCCACGGTTCCCGGTTCCCGGGCCCGCAGTTCGTTCTCCATCTTCATGGCTTCGATCACGACCAGCCCATCGCCCGCGTCCACGCGCTGCCCGGCTTCCGCGACGACGCGCGTGACGAGCCCGGGCATCGGAGCGCGCAACTCCCGCGGTCCCCGCCCCCCCGCGCTCCGGTCGGCCAGCGCACGGAGGGCCCGGGTGCGTTCATCCTCCACCTTGACGTCGAACGTCCGGCCGCGCACGGTCAGCCGCCAGCCCCCGGGAGTCCGGCGCGCGAACACGCGATGGTTCGCGCCGTCCAGGGTGAGCTGGACCTCGCCGTTCGCCAGCCACTCGAACCCGGCTTCCCGTTTCGCGCCGTTGAGGCGCAGTCCGGAGGCCAGCCGTTCGACCTCGAAGTTCCCGCCGCCCACCTCGACGTAGTACTTCACAATCGCTTCACCACTCCCGACCCGCCCGCACCCAGGCCGACAGCCCGTTCCCTTCGCCGCGGGGGCGCCGCGCACCGCCGGAAACGACCCGTGGCCGCTCGCGATCCGTGAGGAGCACGGCGGCCGCCATCGCCACATCGCGCAGTTCGGGATCCGCGGTCTCACCGAGTCCGGGGTGTTCTTCCACGTATCGGATGGAGAGGTCGTTCATCCGGTAGTCGGGTTCGTCCATCACGGCGAGGTGCCACGGGACAGTCGTCTCGACGCCGCCGATGACGAGCCCCTCGAGCGCGGACCGCATGCGCCGGATCGCCGCCTCCCGATCCGAGGCGTGGACGACGAGCTTGCCGAGCAGCGAGTCGTAGTGCGGGCCGACCTCCGACCCGTTGCGGATCCCGCCGTCCCAGCGCACGCCCGGCCCCGTCGGGACTTCGAGCCGGTCGATCCGCCCGGTCGACGGGACGAAACCTGCGGTGGGATCCTCCGCGTTGATCCGGCATTCGATCGCGTGTCCGCGCGCCGCGGGCGGCGCTCCGCCTCCGAGCAGCGGAAGCCCTCGGGCGACGCGCAGTTGCTGCCGGACGAGGTCCACGCCGGTGACCAGCTCCGTCACGGGGTGCTCGACCTGAATCCGGGTGTTCATCTCGAGGAAGAAGAACTCCCTTCCCTCGACCAGGAACTCGACCGTACCGGCGCTTCGGTAGCCGACCGCCTCGGCCGCCCGGACGGCGACCTCCGCCATCCGGCGCCGGAGGGCGTCGCCGATCGCCGTGGACGGCGCCTCCTCGATCAGTTTCTGGTGCCGCCGCTGGATCGAACACTCCCGCTCGCCGAAGTCCACTGTCCGCTCGTCGTCGGCGAGCACCTGGATCTCGATGTGCCGGGGGGCACGCAGGAAGCGCTCCGCGAACACCCGTCCGTCACCGAAGGCGGCCCGCGCTTCCCGCGTCGCACGCCCGAACGCCCCGGCGATCTCCTCCGCGTCCGAGACGACGTGCATGCCCTTGCCGCCCCCTCCCGCCGCCGCCTTCAGCAGGACGGGAAATCCGATCCTGCCCGCCTCGCGGACGGCGTCCCGCGCCGAAGCGAGTGGGTCGCTGCCCGGGATGACGGGGACTCCGGCCTCGACCATCCGCGCCCGGGCCCGCGTCTTGTCCCCCATGATTTCGATCGCCTCGGCGGGAGGTCCGACATGGACGAGCCCGGCGGCCTCGACGGCACGCGCGAAGTCGGCGTTCTCGGCCAGAAAGCCGTACCCCGGGTGGACCGCGCCCGCCCCCGTCTCCTCCGCGGCGGCGACGAGGCGGTCGATCGAAAGGTAGCTCTCCACGGCGGCGGCCCCGCCGATCCGGACCGCCTCGCCTGCAAGAAGCACGTGGGGAGCCTGGCGGTCCGCGTCGGAGTAGACGGCGACCGTTCCCAGGCCCTCCTCGTGGCACGCGCGGATGACCCGAACCGCGATCTCGCCGCGGTTCGCGATCAGGACCTTGTCGAACATCCGGCCTCGAAAGGGGTCACAGCGGGATGTTGCCGTGCTTCCTGGGGGGGTTCCGGTCGCGCTTCCCGGCCATGGCCTCGAGCCCGGACACGAGGCGCGCCCGCGTCTCGCGGGGGTCGATCACGTCGTCGATGAACCCGCGCTCGGCCGCCAGGTAGGGGTTGGCGAACTTCGCCCGATACTCCGCTTCGAGTTCCGCCGTGCGCGCCACCGGGTCCTCGGCCGCGGCGATCTCGCGCCGGAACAGGACCTCCACCGCACCCTTCGCGCCCATCACCGCGATCTCCGCGCTGGGCCACGCGAGATTGAGGTCGCCGCGGATGTGCTTCGACGACATGACGTCGTACGCGCCCCCGTATGCCTTGCGGGTGATGACCGTGAGCTTCGGCACGGTCGCCTCGCAGTAGGCGAACAGGAGTTTCGCGCCGTTCCGGATGATGCCCTCGTGCTCTTCCCGCAGCCCCGGGAGAAAGCCGGGAACATCCTCGAAGGTCACGAGCGGAACGTTGAACGCGTCGCAGAAGCGGACGAAACGCGCGGCCTTGATGCTCGCATCGCTGTCCAGGACGCCGGCGAGGACCGCGGGCTGGTTGCCGATGATGCCCACGGCGTTGCCGCCGAGCCGGGCGAAGCCGGTGATGATGTTGCGGGCGTAATCCTCGTGGACTTCCATCAGGCTTCCCGTGTCGACGACCCGGCGGATGATGTCCAGCATGTCGTACGGAAGCTTCGGGTCGTCCGGCACGATCTCGAGAAGTGCCTCGTCGGCCCGGTCCGGCGGATCCGTCGTCTCCCGCCACGGCGGCGTCTCCTGATTGTTCGGGGGCAGATACGACAAAAGGCGACGTACGGCGCCGAGCGCCTCGACTTCGGTCGCCGAACGGAAGTGCGCCACGCCGGACCGGCTCGCGTGTACGGCCGCGCCGCCGAGTTCGTCGAACGTCACGTCCTCGTGCGTCACGGTCTTCACGACGCCGGGGCCCGTGATGAACATGTGGCTCACCCCGTCCACCATGAACACGAAGTCCGTAATGGCGGGGCTGTAGACCGCCCCTCCGGAACACGGCCCCAGGATCGCGCTCAGTTGCGGGATCACGCCCGAGGCCAGCGTATTCCGGAGGAAGATGTCCGCGTAGCCGCCGAGAGAGGCGACCCCCTCCTGGATCCGTGCGCCGCCCGAGTCGTTGATGCCGATGAAGGGGGCGCCGTTCCGCGTCGCGAGGTCCAGCACCTTCACGATCTTGCCGGCGTGCGCCTCCGACAGCGACCCCCCGAAGACCGTGAAGTCCTGGCTGAACACGTAGACGATACGTCCGTCGATGCGGCCGTAGCCCGTGATGACGCCGTCGCCGGGGATGCGCCGGTCCCCCAACCCGAAGTCCGTGCAGCGGTGCTCGACGAAGCGGTCGAACTCCACGAAGCTCCCCTCGTCGAGGAGGATCTCGAGGCGCTCCCGGGCGCCCAGCTTGCCGCGCTCATGCTGGCGGGCGAGCCGGTCCGGATCTCCGTGGGCTGCGCGCTCGGATCGGGCCTCGAGGTCGGCCAGCTTCTCGCGCATGCTCATGGGATGCTCATCGCTCCCGCCCGGCGGCGCGCCTCCGTGCGCAGGGTGTCCACGCGCAGCGAGTCGCGCGGAGCAAAGGGAGACGGCGCCGCCCGCACCTCCGCCAGCCAGGCGAGAAGCTCCTCCGTGTCCGCCTCCACGGGTGCGCCGTCGACCAGCATGCGGACCTCCGTGGAGCGCCGCACGACGGATCGCTCGGCTTCGGGACGCAGGCGGCCCGTCACACCCTCGATTTCCGGCCCCGACTCGAGGTATGCGGCGAGCGCGGCCGGGATCGGCAGCCTCGCACCGTCGAGCGCGGAGAGCACGAGAAGCGTCGCGTCGTGCGCCAGAGCCGGCATAATGTTGTCCCGCAACGTTTTTCGATATCGTCTCTCATAGTCCGTGACAAATCGCTGCCACGGCGTACCCGGGTTGACGCGATCGGTGACAAGACCGATCACCCGATGGTCCGTCGCGAAGCGTTCGAGGCGCCGCAACACGGCCGGTTCGGCCCAGGCTTCGCTCCCCACGACGATCACGTTGTAGAGCCCGTAATAGAACAGCTGAGGCGCCACGGCGAGAACGCCGGATGCGGACGCCGCCGGGGCGAAGACGACGTCCGGCTCCGAGGCCGCGACGGCCTCGATGGGCTCCTGGAAGGTCGTGAGTCCGGGATCGTACCGTTCGTGACCGACGAGCAGGCCGCCGTACTCCCGGATCGTTCGGGTGAAAGCGCCCACGGCTCCACCGAGTCCGACCCCATCCGGCTCGAGGACGGCGACCCGCCGGAGCCGCAGTTCCTCCAGCGTCCAGCGCGCCAGTTCCTCCGCCACATCCGAGGCGCGCGTGCCCGCGTCGTAGAGGGAGTAGGTCGCCGGCGCGGGGTTCAGCACCTCCGTCGCCGTGGGGCTGATGATCGGCAGCCTCGGATTCCGGCGCGCCCGTGCGGCCGCCGCGAAGGGCTCGGAGCGCAGGGGACCCACGATCGCGATCACGTCCCGTCCTTCGAGCGACCGCACGAGGCCCGCCGTGTTCTCCGGATCCGATTCGTCATCGAGGACGATGAGCTCGACGTCGAAGCCGGACGGGCGCCCGTCGCGATACCGCTCGACGGCGAGTTCGATTCCCTCGCGCAGGACGTGGCCCACCTCCGAGAGGTCGCCCGTGAGCGGGAGGATCGCGCCGATGCGCGCGTTTCCGCTGCCGAGATCCGCCTCCGTTCCCGCGATCATCTCCGCCGTGGTCCGTTCGCGTTCCGCGGGTTGCCCCTCGAGGATGCGGGCGGCCAGACGCCTCGCCTCATCCGCCTCCCTCTCGATGACGAGAAGGCGGGCAAGGTGGGCATGAACGATCGCGGCCGCGGCGGTCTCCGGCGGGAAGGTCTCCGTCAAGGGACGCAATTCCGCGACCGTGAGGGCGGAGGTCAACCGGCGAAGCTCCTCGGCGCCGACCGTCTCGGGCCCTCGGGGCGTGGAGAGGATCGCGGCGACCGCCTCCGCCTCGCGACTCGTGTCCGAGAGGACCCGAACCAGTCGCTCCAGGGTGGCCGTTTCCAGTGGGTCGGCAGGCGCCCGCGCGAGGAGGAGGCCATAGCGATCCGCCGCGGCCCGCGGGAGCCTCTGCGCCTCCAGCGCCCGGCCCGCCACGGAGAGGGCGCGGTCCGCGAGGGGGCGAAGAGGTTCGACCTCACGCCATGCGGCGTCGAGGGAATCCGCGCGCGCCGCGGCCTCGGCGAATCGCCCCTGCTCGTAGTCCGCCTCGGCGAGTCGGAGCGCGGCTGCCGCTCCCTCCGCATCGACCGCGTTCGGCGCGGCGGTCTCGATGGGTGGGTTGCCGGCGATGAACGCACAACCGGCGGCCGCGACCAGAACGGCGCCGCAGCCGAGGGCTACGCGCCTCTGCGCCGCTCTTCGCCGCTCGTGGAAGGGGCTACTCCCCTGCCTCACCACCGGAATCGGACTGCTCCCCCTCGTCCGTGTCGTCCGCCGCGGAACCGGACTTCGACGCCGCCATGTTCTCGTACTCCACCTCCTCGGCGTCGTACGGAACATCGGGCGCGTCCACGACGGCGAGGACGATGCGGCGGTTGATCGGATCCGTCTCGAGTACGCGCAGATCCAACCGATGACCCTCGTCGAAGTGGTCGGCGGGCTCGGCGATCGGCGCTTCCACACCGAGTTGCGAGATCGGCACGAACCCTTCGAGATCGCTCCCGAGGTCCACGACGACGCCCTTCTCGAGCAACCGCGTGATCGAGCCGGCCACCTCCCGTCCCGGCTGGTAAGCCTGCGCGAGCTGATACCAGGGGTCTTCCTGCACCTGCTTCAAACCGAGGGAGATCCGCTTCTGGTCGGGATCGATCGATAGCACGACGACATCGACCTCCTCCCCCTTGCGAAGCACCTCCGCCGGATGCTGCACCCGCCGGGTCCAGCTCATGTCGGAGATATGTACGAGACCGTCGATGCCCGCCTCGACCTCCACGAAGGCCCCGAAGGACGTGAGGTTGCGCACGAGTCCGCGGATCTTCGTCCCCGGCGGGTACTGCGCCGGGAGCGCCAGCCACGGGTCCTCCTCCACCTGCTTCATCCCGAGCGAGATCTTCTGCGCCTCCTCATCGACGCGCAGCACGACGCATTCGACCTTGTCGTTGATGCCCACCAGTTGCGAAGGATGGCGGACGTTGCGGGTCCACGACATCTCGGAGATGTGGACGAGACCCTCGATCCCGCGCTCGAGTTCGATGAAGGCGCCGTAGTTCGTGATCGAGACGACGCGGCCCAGCACGCGTATTCCGACCGGGTATTTCTCGGCCACGTTCTTCCAGGGGTACTCCTGAAGCTGCTTCAGACCGAGCGAGATTCTCTCCCGATCCCAGTCGATGTCGAGGATCTTGATCTCGAGCGACTGGCCGATCTCGCAGACTTCCGAGGGATGGCCGATGCGCCCCCAGGACATGTCGGTGATGTGGAGGAGGCCGTCCATGCCGCCCAGGTCGATGAAAGCGCCGAAGTCCGTGATGTTCTTGACGATCCCGGGGCGCACATCGCCCACCGACAGCTCCTTCTTCAGCTCCTCGCGCTTCCCTGCCCGCTCCTCCTCGAGAAGGACGCGACGGCTCACCACGATGTTCCGGCGGCGCTTGTTGAGCTTGAGGATCTTGAAGTCGTACTCGTCGCCCAGCAGGTCGTCGACGTTGGGCACGCGGCGAAGCGCGATCTGCGACCCCGGGAGGAAAGCGTCGACCCCCATGAGGTCGACCGTCACGCCACCCTTGATCTTCCGCTTGATGCGCCCCTGCACGGGTCGGTCGTTGTCGAAGGCATCCTTGATCTTCTCCCAGACGCGGAGGAAATCCGCCTTCTTCTTCGACAGGACGACGACGCCTTCCTCATCCTCGAGGCTCTCGAGGAGAACATCGACGGAGTCGCCCAGTTGAACTTCGTCCGGATCCGAGAACTCTTCGAGCGGGACGGCCCCTTCGGACTTGAAGCCGACGTCGAGGATGATGTCCGTCTCGGTCTTTCCGATGACCTGCGCCGAGACGATCTCGCCTTCCGTGATGCGGCTGAGCGTGTCCTCGTAGAGCGCGTAGAGTTCGGCGTACTCCGCCTGGTCGTGCTGCGAGTCGTCCCGGGGGTCGGCGTCGAGATCCAGGTCGATGGCACTCGGCTCGAAGGCGACCGGGGCCGCAACGGCGACCTCCGCGTCGTCCGGAGCGGAGTCGGCGACTTCCGTCACCGCTTCCATCTCCTCGGGGGTGTCGGTCTCGGGGACGTCGGTCTGAGGGTTCGTGTCGTCGGGCATAGGGAATCAAGTTCCCGCGCGGGGCCAACCGTGCGTCCCGCCGGGCCTCGTGGCAAAAAAGAATCGACCTCAACCGAGCTTCACCATCTCCGCCCAGCCGCCGGCCGATCCCCTGGTGTCGGGTCTCCACAGGATCCGGGGCGGAGCGCCACTTTTTCCGCCACCGGTCCTCGAACAGTAAGCCAACTTAGATTCGGGCCGCGAAAGCGTCAACGGAAAGCGGCGGCCGCAAGCTCGAGGATCGCATCCACGACCCGTTTCGGGGACATGGAGGTCGTATCGATCTCGATGGCGTCGGACGCTCGCCGCAGCGGGGACAGCGGACGCGAACGATCCAGCCGGTCGCGTGCATCGAGACGCCGGGTCTCGCGCTCGACCTCATCGTCCGTCAGGGGGGCGCCACGCTGGCGCAGTCGACGGCGCGCCCTCTCACGGGCCTCCGCGACGAGAAAGACCTTCAGGTCCGCGCCGGGGAAGACCGCCGTACCGATGTCGCGTCCGTCGCAGACGATGTCGTGCCGGCGGCCCGCCCGGCGCAGCCGCTCCAGCACGACCTCCCGAACCGCCGGAAGCATGGAAACGGCCGACACCCGCGCGGTCACCTCGGGCGTTTCGAGACCCGGGCCGGGGCGGGTTCCCTCCACGGATACGTCGAATCCATCGCCCGCGGGGACGAGATCGATCTCCAGCCCGGGCGCGGCCGCCTCGATCGACGGGCCGTCTTCGGCGATGCCCCGGTCGAGGGCCCACCGGGTGATCGCCCGGTAGAGCAGCCCGGAGTTCACATGCACAAAGCCGAGTCTCCGGGCCACGCTCCGGGCGGTGCTGCTCTTGCCGGAGGCGGCGGGCCCGTCCACCGCGATCACTCGTCCCGTCCGGGGGGAACGCGCTCGGCGGCCCCTGCGGCGAAACGGCTCGATCGCCTCCCAGAAGCCCGGATACGAGACGTCCACGCATGCGCGGTCGTCGATCCGCAGGTCGGCGTCTCCCGCCGCGTCGAGGACTCCGAACGCCATGGCGATCCGGTGGTCGCCGCGGGTCTCGACGTCGCCGCGCAACCGTCCGGCGCGGCCCCGGATCGTGAGCCCATCCGCCCTTTCCTCCACGACGACCCCGAGCCTCCCGAGCGTCCGGGCCAGCACGGCGAGGCGGTCGCTCTCCTTCACGCGCAACTCGGCGGCATCGCGGATCTCGGAACGACCCCGCGCCCGGGCGGCGAGGACGGCGAGGAGCGGAATCTCGTCGACCACCCGCGGGATCAGGTCGCCGCCGATCGAGAACGCCCGCAGACCGTCCGGAGGATGGACGGTCCACGTTTCCAGCGGTTCGTCCGCCTGGGCCGGCTCGGGGTCCCGGTCGACCCGCGCCCCCATCTCCTCGAGCACGGAGAGAAACCCGATGCGCCCGGCGTTGGCCGCCACGGCTTCCACCCGCACCGCGCGGCCGCCTAGGAGCGACGCTCCGATCAGGAAGGCGGCCGAGGAGGGGTCGCCGGGCACGGTCATGCGGAGCCCCTCGAGCCCGCCTTCCCAGCCGGATGGGTCGAAGCGCACCTCTCCCGCTCCCATCCGCTCCGGATCGAACGCGATCGGCACGCCCATCGCCGCGAGCATGCGTTCGGTGTGATCGCGGGAGAGGGCGGGCTCGCTGACCTCGACCCGCACGCGGCCCAGCACACCGGCCAGCAGCACGGCCGACTTGACCTGGGCGCTGGCGACCCTGCCGCGGTGCCGCAGCGTCCGCAGGGCCCCCGTGGCTCGCCCGTGGAGCCGCACCGGGAGCCGCTCCGGCTCTCCGTCGTACTCGATCCGCGCCCCCATGGCCTGCAGCGGATAGATGACGCGGCGCATGGGTCGGCTGCGAAGCGATGGATCGCCATCCAGGACCGCCGCGGCGCCGGAACCCGCCAGGATCCCGGCGAGCAGGCGTGCCGTCGTCCCGCTGTTCCCGCAGTCGAGCCGCGGAGCCAGGCCGAACTCGAGCCCGCCGCCCGCGCAACGGATCGTGAGACCGCGCTCTTCGTCCGTGCACTCGACGGCGGCGCCGAGCCGCTGCATCGCCCGCACGCTGGCCCGCACGTCGACGCCGTCCGAAAGGCCGCGGACGACGGATGGCGACGAGGCGAGGGGCGCGATAAGCGCGGCGCGGTGGGAGATCGACTTGTCCCCGGGTACGCGCACGCGGATCAAGGCTCGGGATCCCCCGCGTCCGCGTCATCGAAGGAGACCTCGGTGGACCAGCCGTCGCGCGCGAGTTCCACCCGGGCGAAGAGGGCGCGCGCCTCCTCGAGCAGTTGCGCCGGCCGTTCGGCGTAGCGGGCGCTGACGTGCGTCAGCACGAGCCGCCGCACCCCCGCCTCGCGCGCGACCCGGGCCGCATCCGCGGCGGTGGAGTGGCCGGTGTCCCGCGCCCGACCCCGTTCCTCCTCCGTGAACGTCGCCTCGTGCACGAGGAGATCGGCGCCGTGCGAGATCCGAACCGTTTCGGGACAGGGACGCGTATCCCCCGTGTACACAACCTTCCTGCCCGGCCGCGGAGGACCCACGAGTTCCGCGGGGCGCACGCGGCGGCCGTCCTCGAGATCCACGCTCTCGCCGCGGTGGAGCCGACCGAAGAGCGGGCCTTCCGGGACGCCCAGTTCGCGGGCCGCCGCCACATCGAACCTCCCGGGGCGATCATCCTCGATGAGGGCGTATCCGAGCGAGCGCCGCGTGTGCTCGGTCGCGAACGCCTCCACTCGGAATCCCTCCCCTTCGACCGCTTCACCCGCCCGGAGTTCGTGCACGGTCGCCTCGAACGCCAGGCGATCCCCTCCCAGATCCCGGAGCGCGCGGAGCGTCTCGCCCGCCCCGCCTGGCGCCCAGATCCGGAGCGGTTCCTCGCGCCCCTGGAGGCTCATCGTGCGAAGCAGACCCGGCAGCCCGAGGTAATGGTCGGAGTGGAGGTGCGTGATGAGGATGTCTCCGAGGGAGAAACCCACCCCGTAGCGCATCATCTGCCGCTGCGTTCCCTCGCCGCAGTCGAGGAGAAACAGCCGCCCTTCCCGCTTCAGCGCGAGCGACGAAACGTTCCGCGACACCGTCGGCCGCGAAGAAGCCGTTCCGAGAAACGTCAGTCGGAGGATGGCGCGACTCCTTCGGGCGCGCCGATGCGCGCGATCAGTTCCGCGTCCGACGTCCCGGAGAGCGTGGCGCCGTTCAGTTCCACCACGGGGCGATGAGCGCTGACGCAGCGCAGGCGAAGGCCCGTGGTACCCGCCGCGCTCCCGCCCTCGGCCCAGACCGGTCCCATGCCCTGGGCGAGCCAGATCGCTCCGCTCCCGTCGACGACCCGGCGTTCAGTCGCCGTGAGCGGTCGACCCGCCTCCCACAACGCGCGGAAGGCGTCATCGTCGAGATCCGCGAGGGCCTGCCCGGCGGGAAGCGCCGCCCGCCGGTCCGCCGCCTGCGGGTCGTCGCAAACGAAGTAGCCGAGACCGAGGCCGGATGGCGCCCGGCCCGCGTCGTACAACGTCCACGCTGCGCCACCGATCCGGCCCGACCGCCGCGGGCGGGCGCCACCGTCCGTCATGCCGCCCCCCCTCCGTACACGCCGTGCGTCACCGTTTCGCCGCGCGGCACGGCCATCTCGCGGCTCGCCAGCGCCTCGCCCGCGGCCTGCTCGATCTCCGCCTCCACTTCCCGCTCCACCGATGCGAGCTTGCGGAGGTTCCGCTCCCGCAGGTTTCCGGCGCCGGCGACTCCGAGGTCGACCTCCGCCAGGTACTCTTCATAGAGCCCGATCGGATCCCGCCGTCCCCAGTATCGGAACAGCTCGCTGGAGAAGGTGGCCCGGGCCTCGCGCACGTCGTGCGTCGCGTGCCCTCCCATGCGGAAGGTGCGCGCCTCGAGGAGTTGCGGCCCCTCCCCCCGCCGGCAGCGTTCGGCCGCCACCCGCGTGGCCGCATAGACCTCCAGCACATGGTTCCCGTCGACCGATTCGGAGGGAATCCCGTACGCCGCCCCCCAGTCCGAGAAGTCGGGCGGCACATGGTGCTGGTCCAGCCGCGTCCCCAGCGCCACCTGGTTGTTCTGGATGATGAAGACGATCGGCAGCCCGAGCGAAGCCGCGAAGGCGAACGCCTCGTGCGCCTCGCCGTGTTTCGTCGCGCCGTCCCCGACCCAGGTCAGGGCCACCCGCGGTTCTCCGCGGATCCGGAAGGCGAGGGCGAACCCGTTCATGACCGTCGACAGCGTCGCGACCATGCTGATGGGCGGACACACGCCGTAGCGCAGGTCTCCGAGGTGCAGATCGCGTCCCCCCGCGGGGGCGTCCGCCGTCCCGAGGTAGGTGCGAAACACCTCCGCCATCGGCATGCCCATCTCGTGGTTCGCGCCCTGGTTGCGGATCATGGGCCCGACGATGTCTCCGTCGGGACCGCGGCGGTCGAGCGCGTTCACGGCCCCCACGGTCACGGCTTCCTCGCCGGTCCCGAGCCACGCCTTCGAGATCACGCCCTGTTTCACCCACCGCGTGAGGGCGATGTCGCTGAGGCGGAAGCGGAGGAGTCCGCGGTACAGCGCGATGTGCGCGGCGGGAGGCAACACGGCGATCTCGCGCGCGCGGGCGTCGTCCGCCCGGATGCGCGACCTGTACTCCTCCAGGAGTTCGGGGTCCGGCTGCCAGGAGACGTACTCAGGGGGGTCGTAGGCCGAGTATCGACGCATCGTCCAGGTCCTCGTGGTCCGGCAGGCCGGAAAGCGGCCCGTCGCGCGGCACATCCTAAGCCTTCGCCCTGGACCGCGCGAACCGATAATCTACGGGTGGGACACCACGCGGCCGAAGTGCCGCGCCATGCGACCGAGGCGCCAAGATGAACCCAGGTCGAGCCCTGGCGGAGGAGTTCGTATGAAGCCGTGCCGGCGCTGCCGGTGCAACGTGCCGGACGCGACGAAAATCTGTCCGCACTGCCGGGCCACGCAGCGGCGCGGCGACCGCACGCCGCAGATGGTGATCGGCTTCGTCACGGTCGCCGCTGCCGCATTGGCCGCGCTCGGCTCCTGTCCGAGCCTCGCCGGCCAGCCGCCGGACGGCTCGCGGGGGACGGAGCCACCGACGATCGCGCGGCTGCGCTACGACGGCGGGGGCGACTGGTACGCGAACCCCTCGAGCCTCGACAACCTCCTCGAGCAGATCCGGCTTCGGACCGGGGTTCCGGTCGCCGACCGGCCCGCGGAAGTCGGCGCCGCCGATCCCGACCTCGCCGACCATCCGTACCTGTACGCGACCGGACACGGCAACATGTCCTTCACCGCCCTCGAGGTCGAACGCCTGCGTGCCTACCTGTACGGGGGCGGCTTCCTGCACGTGGACGACAACTACGGCCTGGACGAGTCCTTTCGCCGGGAGATCGCTCGCCTCTTCCCGGACACGCCGCTCGCCGAGGTACCGCTCGAGCACAGCATCTACCGGGTCTTCTACGAGATGCCGGACGGCCTGCCCAAGGTCCACGAACACGACGGGAATCCCGCCCAGGGGTTCGGCATCTTCCTCGATGGCCGGCTCGCGGTCTTCTACAGCTTCGAATCCGACCTGGGGGACGGCTGGGAGGATGAGGGCGTACACGGGGACGCACCCGAAGTACGGGAGTCCGCGATCAGAATGGGCGTGAACCTCTTTCTCTACGCACTCTCCGCCACCCCGTCCCGCTGACGGTCCAGCAGGCCGAGGCTAGGCGCCGAACTTGCCGTAGATCGCCATCAGTGCGACGACGATGGCCGTGGCGATGAACGCCCCCCAGGCGAAGATCGAGGTGAGGACCGGGCCGTCGGACTTCAGGTGCATGAAGAACATTGCGACGAGCGCGAATTTCGCCGCCATCATCACGAGCAGGATCGGGATGAGCACCGGCGCGAGCGCCTCGATGTAGAACACCATTACCTCGAGCGCCGTCAGCGCGGCGAGGATCACCGCGACGGCGATGTAGAGGCGCGTGCTCGGGTGCGATTCGGCGGAGTGGCTCACGTGTGCCTCACACCAGCAGGTAGATGAGGGTGAAGAGGATAATCCACACGACGTCCACGAAGTGCCAGTAGAGCCCGGCGATCTCCACCGTCTCCGCGTGGCGGGCATCGAGCTTCCCCTGCGCCGTCCTCACGAGGAGCGTGCTCAGCCAGATCACGCCTCCGGCGACGTGGGCGCCGTGCGTCCCCGTGAGGACGAAGAAGGTGGACGAGAACAGGTTCCTCGACAGCGGCAGCCCCTCGTGGACGAAGTGGCTGAACTCGTAGTACTGGCCGCCGAGGAAGATGAGGCCGAACAGCGCCGTCATGCCGAGCCACAGCTTCGTCGCCCGCAGATCGTTCTTCTGCACCGCGGCGAGCGCGAGCACCATCATGAGGCTGCTCATCAGGAGCACGAAGGTCGTGACGGTGATGAACGGGATGTTCAGGAGGTCGTGCGGATAGGGCGGCACGAGGTTGCGGCCGCGGTAGATCATGTACGTGGCGATCAGGGTGCCGAACAGCATGCACTCCGACCCGATGAAGGTCCACATCGCGAGCTTGCGGTTCGGGATGCCCGTCGAGGTCGGCCCCTCCATCAGTGCGCCTCCTCGCCGAACGGAGGCTCGAAAGCCCACGCGAAGAGCCCCACCGCCGTCACGAGCAGGCCGAAGAGCGTCAGCCCCAGCGACCCGAGCCCGCCGACCGTCATGAGGAGCATCCCCACGGCGAGCACGAGCGGCCAGTACGACGGGTTCGGCATGACCACGGGCTCCGGCGGCTCCTCCGGCTGCCGCCGCGGCACGGCGCCCCCGGGCTCCTCCCCCTCCGCGCGCGACTCCGGCTCGATGTAGGGATGCCAGAGCGGGTCCCGCCGGTCGACGACCGGGATTTCGGCGAAGTTGTAGTGCGGCGGCGGCGAGGCCATCGTCCACTCGAGCGTCGACGCGTCCCACGGATTGTGTCCGGCCGCCTCCCCGCGCCGCCACGTGCGCCACAGATTCCACACCAGCGGCACGAAGGAGAGCGTGAAGATGAAGGCCCCGATGGTCGAGATCAGGTTGAACACATCCAGACCGAGCCCTTCCGCGTACGTGTACGTACGCCGCGGCATTCCCAGGAGCCCGGAGAAGTGCATGGGGAAGAAGGTCACGTTCAGCGCGATGAAGCTGAGCCAGAAGTGGGCCTTCCCCAGGCCCTCGTGCAGCATCCGCCCCGTCGCCTTCGGGAACCAGTGGTAGAAGCCGCAGAAGAGGCCGAAGACGGTCCCGCCGATGAGCACGTAGTGGAAGTGCGCCACCACGAAGTACGTGTCCGTTTGCTGCAGGTCCGCCGGCGGCGAGCTGTGCATGACGCCGCTCAGGCCGCCGATCGTGAACGTCGCCACCAATCCGACCGCGAACAGCATCGCCGTCCGGAAGCGTAAGCGACCCCCCCACATCGTCGCGATCCAGTTGAAGATCTTGATCCCGGTGGGGATCGCGATGAGCATCGTCGCCCCACCGAAGACGGCATTCACCACCGGCCCGAGCCCGACCGAGAACATGTGGTGCACCCAGACGCCGAAGCCGAGGAAGGCGATGAGGACGCCCGAGAAGACGACGACCGGATACCCGAACAGGATCTTCCGCGAGAACGTCGGGATCACGTCGGAAACGATGCCGAAGGCCGGCAGGATGAGGATGTAGACCTCGGGGTGGCCGAAGACCCAGAACAGGTGCTGCCAGAGGACGGGGTCCGCGCCCGCCGCCGCGTCGAAAAAGTGCGTTCCGAAGCGGCGGTCGAAGAGCATGAAGATCAGGCCGACCGTGAAGGGCGGGAAGGCGAGCAGGATGAGCGCGGAGACGATGAGCGCCATCCAGGTGAAGAGCGGCATCCGCATGAACGTCATCCCCGGCGCCCTCATGTTGAGGATCGTGACGAGGAAGTTCAATCCGCCCGCGATCGACCCCACGCCGGAGATCAGGAGCGCGAGGACGTAGAAGTCGAGGCCCGGGCCGGGCGAATACTCCGCGTTCGTCAGCGGCATGTACGCGAACCAGCCCCCGTCGGGCATCACCCGGAGGGGAACGCTCGCGTACAGGAAGAGGCCGCCGAAGAGGAAGACCCAGAAGGAGAACGCGTTCAGGCGCGGGAAGGCGACGTCGCGCGCCCCGATCTGCAGCGGCACGACGAAGTTGAAGAAGGCGACGACGAGCGGCATGCCGGCGAAGAACACCATCGTCGTGCCGTGCATCGTGAACAGCTGGTTGTAGAGGTCCGGATCGAGGAAGCTGCGCTCGGGGGCGGCGAGCTGGAGCCGGATGAGCTGTCCCTCGACGCCCGCGATGAGGAGGAAGACGAACCCGACCACGAAGTACATGATCGCGATCCGCTTGTGATCGACCGTCGACAGCCAGCTCCGGATCCCCGTGGAATACCCGTCAGTCATGGCCATGGGGCTAGCGGAGCGAGCCGAGGTAGGCGACGAGCTGCCGAACCTGCGCGTCGCTCAGTTCCACCTCGGGCATCAGGTTGCCGGGCTTCACGTGCTGGGTGGAGTCAAGCCAGCGCGCCAGGTTCGCGGCGGTGTTCTCCAGTACGCCCGAGGCGATCGTGAGCCGGCTCCCGAAGTGCGTGAGATCGGGTCCGAACGGTCCCGTCGCCTGCGTCCCCCTCACCGTGTGACAGCTCACGCACGCGTTCGCCATGAACACGCCCTGCCCCGCCCGCGCCTCCGCGTCCGCGGGTGTCGACGCGGGCGCCGCGTTCGCCCTGGCCCAGCGCTCGAAGTCGTCGGGTTCGTCGACGATCAGGCGCATTCCCATGAGCGCGTGCGCCGTGCCGCAGAACTCCGCGCACTGCCCGTGGAATACGCCGACCGAATCCGGCCGGAACCAGAGCTGGTTCTCGATCCCCGGCACGAGGTCCCGTTTTCCGGCCAGGCGCGGAATCCAGAACGAATGCATGACGTCGGCGGAGCGGAGCCTCAGGTCGACGGTGCGGCCCAGCGGGACGTGCGCCTCGTTCGCGGTCACGATCCCGAGTTCCGGATAACGGAATTCCCACCACCACTGCTTGCCGATGACCTCGACGACGAGCGCCTCCGGATCCGGCGTCGAGCGGTCGATGATGAAGATGGCGCGGATGGTCGGAATCGCGATCGCCACGAGGATGAGCGCCGGAGCGAGCGTCCAGGCCACTTCGAGGAGGAGGTGACCGTGGACCTGTTTCGGCCGCGCATCACCCGGCCGCTCCCGGAATCGGACGACCACGTAAGTGAGAATGCCCCCGACCACTACGAACACGCCGACCGCCCACCAGAAGATCTGGTCGAACAGCCGGTCGAGGATCTCGGCGGAGTCTGAACTGGGGTGCAGTGCGGATTGCGGGTACTCACCGCCGCAACCCTGGCTGATCAGGACCCCCAGAAAAAGCACGAGCGCTGCGATCGCGCGTCGTCTCAAGGGCGTATCTATATGCGTTCGGGGAAAGTCTCGAATTCAGGGCAAGCTCCGCTTCCACGAAGCCCGCGGGACTGTAGCCGCGGACGGGAGGCGGGTCAAGGAGCCGGGGACGGCGGGCGGGGGAGCGCCGCCCGCCGGAACCTCAGCGGGCGTGCGGCACGTCTCCGACCGGCGTCACGCGACCGCCGTAGAGTTCCCCTACCCACTCGCCGTATCCGTTGAACGGGAGCGTCGGCACCCGTTGTCCCGTGCCGACGATCTCCTCCTGCGCCTGGGACCAGCGGGGGTGAGGCAGATCCGGGTCCACGTTGGAATAGAAGCCGTACTCGGCGGGTGTCGACGTATTCCAGAACGTAGCCGGCTGTCTGTCGGTGATCTCGATGCCGACGATGCTCTTCGGGCTCTTGTAACCGTACTTCCACGGAAGGTGGATCCGGACCGGCGCCCCGTTCTGCTTCTGGAGTGGATGTCCGTACATGCCCGTCACCACGAACGCCAGTTCGTTCATGGCTTCGTCCATGCGAAGCCCTTCATGGTACGGCCACGGCCACCAGGTCATCGACTTCATCCCGTACGCCTGCTCGGGACGGTTGAACGTGACGAAGGCGACGTAGCGCGCGCTGTTGAGCGGCCGCACCCGTTCCAGGAGTTTGGCGAGCGGGAAGCCGATCCAGGGCACGACGACGGACCACCGCTCCACGCAGCGGTGCCGGTAGATCCGTTCCTCGAGCGGGAAGGCGCGTTCCAGCTCTACGAGATCGTAGACGCCGGGGTTCTCGACGAGGCCCGTGACCTCCAGTTCCCACGGCCGGGCCTCGAACGGGCCGACGTTGCGCCACACCCCGTCCTTGTCCGTGCCGAACTCGTAGAAGTTGTTGTACGTGGCCACGATCTCCTCGGGCGAAACCTCCTTGTGGCGGTCGCCCGGCGTGAAGCGCGGATCGTTCACGGCCGCGGGATAGAGATCCGCGGTCGGGGTGTCCGGGATGTTGTCGAGGGGACCGCGCTGCTGGGCTTCCGCCGCCCGTCCCGGCCGGCATGCGAGCGAGGCGGCGGCAATGACCGCTCCCCCGCCCATGCGGGCCACGAACTGCCGCCGGTCGAGGTACACCGACTCCGGCGTCGCTTCGCTCTCCCTGAGCCGCCAGCCGGGCGGAATATGAATGTTCGCCATGGGAGTCTCCCTTGCCGTTCGGCCCCCGGCCCTCGCCGGTCGCCGGCCGCTTCGCCTGCGGCGTCACCTGCCCCAGTATAACCGCTCCGGCGCCGCGTGTTTCGCAACCCTTCACACGACGCAGGGCCTTGCCCGGCGTGCCGCGGATGGCCGGAACTAGTGCCGGAAGAGCCGCCGGCCGGTGAAGACCATCGCCATGCCGTGCTCGTTCGCGGCCTCGATGACCTCCGCATCGCGCTTCGACCCGCCCGGCTGCGCGATGGCCGTGACCCCGGCGGCCGCCGCCGCGTCGATGCCGTCGCGGAAGGGGAAGAAGGCGTCCGACCCGAGGACGGCGCCGGCCACGTCGAACCCCTGCGCCCGGGCCTTGCGGATCGAGATCTCCACCGAGTCGACGCGGCTCATCTGTCCCGCGCCGATTCCGATCGTCGCCCCATCACGCGCGAGCAGGATCGCGTTCGACTTCACACTCTGCACCGCGGACCAGGCGAACGAGAGATCGTCCCACTCCGCCTCGCTCGGGGCCCGAGCCGTCGGGACGTGCGCCTCCCGATCCACCTCGCGTGCCGGGCGCGGGGCCGCCTGCATCAGCACCCCGCCGCGCACGCCGCGCACTTCGATCCCGTCCCGCAGATGGCCGCTCGCGTCCAGCGCCGCGCCCGCCTCCGGCTTCAGAATCCGGATGTTCTTTTTCGCCCGCAGGAGATCGAGCGCGTCCTCCGAGTATCCCGGCGCCACGACGCACTCCACGAAGTTCCGCGACAGGGCTTCCGCGACGGCCTCCGTGAGCGAGTCCGTGAAGGCGATGACGGATCCGAACGCCGAGACGGGATCGCAGGCGAGCGCCTTCTCGTAGGCCTCCAGCGGGGATGCGCCGACGGCGAGGCCGCACGGCGTCGAGTGCTTGAGGATCGCGCAGGCGGCGCGTTCCCCGGACACGAAGGGCGCGATGGCCGTGAGGGCTCCGTCCACATCGAGAATGTTGTTGAACGAGAGTTCCCGGCCGTGGAGTTGCGCGAGCGCGGGAATCCCCCGCGGCGCGCCGGACCCGTCGCGGAAGAAGGCGGCCTGCTGGTCGGGGTTCTCGCCGTACCGGAGCGCCTGCACAGATACGAGCGGGACGACGGTCTCCCCCGCCGGAAGGTCGGGCGAATCCCCCTTTACGTCCGCCTGCGTCAGGTAGCGGGTGATCGCCGCGTCATACGCCGCGGTGTGACCGAACACCCTGGCCGCCAACTCCCGCCTCAGTTCCGCCGCCTCCGGCACGTCCCCGGCATCGATGGCCTCGAGCACGCGCCCGTAGTCGGCCGGGTCGCAGACCGACCAGACGGATGGATGGTTCTTCGCCGATGCCCGGAGCATCGTCGGGCCGCCGATGTCGATCTGCTCCAGCGCTTCCCGGAGCGTGACATCGCCGCCGGCCACGGTCTCGCGGAAGGGGTACAGATTCACGGCCACGAGATCGATGGGAGCCATCCCGTGCGCGGCGAGTTGATCCAGGTCGTCCGGCACTTCGCGCCGCGCCAGGATCCCCCCGTGCACCCTCGGATGCAGCGTCTTCACCCGGCCGCCGAGCATCTCCGGATGGCCGGTCAGATCGCTCACGCTGCGGACCTCCAGCCCCGCCGCGCGCAGCGCCCGCATCGTCCCCCCCGTGGACGCGATCTCCCAGCCCCGCGCGATCAGACCCGCGCAGAATTCCTCGATTCCCGTCTTGTCCGAAACGCTCACGAGCGCAGTCGGCATCCCCACTCATCCTTCCCGGTTGGTGAACGTGTCTGTCTCGAACCATTCGCGAACCCAGTGGACCCGACGGTCCGCGTCCAGCCGCACCGCCCCCGACGCCAGCGCTTCGACGGCCGCGGGCAGGATCCGGTGCTCGACCTTTAGCACGCGGGCCGCGACGGATTCCGGAGTATCGCCCGCCAGCACGGGTACGGGCCACTGGCACAGGATGGGCCCCCGGTCGTACGCCTCGTCGACGAAGTGGACGGTCGCTCCGGTGACGCGGGCACCGGCCTCGATGACCGCCTGGTGCACGCGCGCGCCGTACATCCCCCGGCCTCCGAACGAGGGCAGCAGCGCGGGATGGATGTTCAGAATCCGCCCCCAGTACGCCCGCACGACGGTCTCGGGCACGAGCTTCATGTAGCCGGCGAGGACCACGATGTCGCTTCTCCACCCGTCCAGCGCGCGGCGGAGGAACGTCGCCATCTCCGCACGCGTCGCTGCGGGCGGCGCGATGGCCGCGGCCACCCCTGCCCGGCGCGCCCGCTCCAGGACGCCCGCTCGCTCGCGGCTGGCGATCACACCGACGACCTCGCGGTAGCGAACGTCCGCGCGGCGGAAGCGGTCGACGAGCGCCTGGAAGTTGGAACCGCCTCCCGACGCGAGGACCGCGATCCGCACAGAGTCAGGCATCGGCGAGCCGGTCGAGCGCCGAGGCGAGGGCTTCCGCGGCCCGGCCCGCTTCCTCGCCGGGCAGGGCCCGCACATCGACGATGAACGCCGCACGCTCGATGCGGCCGATGAGCGGGACCGGGCCGGCGCGGCACTCCGCCGCGAGCCGCTCGATATCGACCCCGGTCACGGCCCAGCCCGCCGAAGGAATCGCGAACCCCGGAAAGGCGCCCCCTCCGACCATCGCCTCGGTCCGCACCACGTCCACGCGCGCGCCGGTTCGCGGGGGAGGCTCGGGGCGCGCGGCTGCCGCGCGGGCTTCGACCGCCTCCACCGGCTCGCGCAGCATCCGCAGCGCCGGCACGCGCCGGACGGCGAGATCCGGATCTCGGTACAGCATCAGTGTGGCATCGAGGGCGGCGAGCGTGGTCTTGTCCACCCTGAACGCCCGCAGCAGCGGATTCCGGCGCAATCGCCCGATCAACGCCGCGTCCCCCGCGATGATCCCGGCCTGCGGGCCCCCGAGGAGCTTGTCGCCGCTCCAGGTCGCGAGGTCGACGCCCGCGGCCAGCGATCCCCGGGCGGTGGGTCCCTCCGGAAATCCCGGCAGGAGATCCGCATCGAGCAACCCGGACCCGAGATCGTGCGCCAGAGGGATGCCGCGCTCCCGCGCGAGGGACACCAACGCCGTCAGGGGGGGGCGGGCCGCGAAGCCTTCGACCCGGTAGTTCGAGGGGTGGACCCGCAGGATGAGCCCGGTCGATTCGTCGATGGCTGCCGCGTAATCGGACACGCTCGTCCGGTTCGTCGTGCCGACCTCCCTCAACCGGCCGCCGCTCCGCTCCACCACATCGGGGATCCTGAACGTACCTCCGATTTCGACCAGTTCCCCGCGCGACACGAGCACCTCGCGGCCCCGCGCCAGTTCGTTCACGACCAGCGCCACGGCGGCCGCGTTGTTGTTCGCGATGATCGCCGCGCCCGCACCCGTCAGCTCGCAGACGACTTCGCCGCAGTGATCGTACCTGGAGCCGCGCCGGCCGGTCGCGAGGGAGAGTTCCACGTTCCCGTAGCCGGCGGCCTCCGCCTGGGCGCGGCCCGCCTCGTCGGCGAGCGGCGCGCGGCCGAGGTTGGTGTGGAGCACGACGCCGGTTCCGTTGAGCGCCCGCCGCAGCGAGGGCCGGGATCGCGCCTTCAGATCGCGTTCCGCCGCCCGAAGGAGATCGCCCGGCCCCGACCCCTCCGGACCGGGTTCCGCGCGGGTGCGGTCCAGGGCCCGGCGGAGCGAGTCCTTCACCGTTTCGCGGCCGTAGCGGTCGATCCAGGCGCCGACCTCGGACTCGTTGAGGAGCGCGTCCATGGACGGGAGCCGGCGGCGCGGGTCCGTCATGCGCGCCTACGGGCCGTGTCCGGCGGCGCTGCGACGGTGTCCGGCGGCACTCCGACCGTGTCCGGTGGCACTCCGACCGTGTCCGGCGGCACTCCGACCGTGTCCGGTGGCACTCCGACCGTGTCCGGTGGCACTCCGACCGTGTCCGGCGGCACTTCGACCGTGTCCGGTGGCGCCCCGGTCGTGTCCGATGGGACTCCCGGGATGTCGAGACTGTCGGGCGCCGGCGGCACCGGATCCTGCTGCACCGTGACGGAGTCGCCCTCGGCAGCCGTCGAGTCCGCCACCGCCGCCGAGTCCGCCGCGGCGACCGAGTCGGCGACCGCCGCCGAGTCGTCGGAGGGGGGCTCCGGCTCGGCCACGAACGACGTGTCGCCGCCCCCCGTGAGACGGCGCACGTTCACCACGCCCGTGACCGAAACCCGGTATGTCCCGGAGTCAAGGGCCGCGCCGAGCCGCACGGTGATGAACCTCGACGGAAGCACGGGATCCTCTTCCGCGACCGAGTCCGAAGCCGCGGCGCCGGCGGAATCCGGGCTCGGCGCTTCAGCCGCCGCGGAGTCACCGACCGCCGCCGAGTCGGCTACGGCCGCGGAGTCCGCCGCCGCGACGGAGTCCGCCAACGCCGCGGAGTCGGACAGGAACGTCACCTCGTCGGCCGAGCCGATGAGGGTGGCGATGATCTCCAGCGTCGCGTTCGTCGCCGAGTCGCGAATCGCGATACCGGGCGCCTCCGGTTGAGGATTAAGGAGATAGTCATCGAATTCGAGCTGCACGGTCTCGCTTCCGACGACGAGCGCGCGAGCCAGGAGAGGCGGCGTCGTATCCGGCGCCACGACGACGAACCTCAACTCCGTCGGCGCCTCGGGCGATGCCGTCACCGACGTGCTGTCGTAGGACTCGAGCACACGATCGGGGATCAGGTTGCGATTGCGGTCCACGAACCCGAAGGCTTCGTATTCGCCCGGCGGCAATCCGCGCGCCGCGAACCTTCCGGTGCTGTCCGAGATCGCGCCGTAAGGGATGGAATCGGGACCCGCCCAGAAGATGACCCGCGCCCCCTCCAGCGGCTGCCCCGTCAGCGCGTCGATCACCTCTCCCTCCACCGAAGTGTGCGGGATATCCGCTCCCGTGAAGAAGCAGAATTCGACCGGTTCTTCCATCTCGTTTCGCAGGAGGTCGTTGATCCCATCCGTCGGAATCGTGAAGCAGTAGGCGACACTGTCCCGCCACCCGTCCTCAGGTCGGAGCCGCAGATCGGAGAATCCCGTCTGCGCCTCGTACGTCTCCATCGGGGTGACGAACATCTCCCTGGCGAGACCGTTCGGTATCCGCACGGGTTCGCTGAAACGGATTTCGAGCGCCCCATCGAAGTCGACGACCGTCGAGTCCGGCGCCGGGCTGATGCGGACGATGAAGGGAGGAACTTCGTCGGGCCGTGCGCCCGGCGGAGGCATCTCCCTCGCGCATCCCAGCATGATCAGCAAAGCCGTCGCCGCCGAGACGAACCGACCGTCGGCGAAGAGGGCGACGAGCCGCTCGCGTGCGCCCGGCCCCCGCCCGGCGGTTCCGGGCCCGGCGCGCGTCAGACGCCCGCCCGCAGCGATCGGAGTTTCTCCTCGAGGCGCGTCCGCTGTTCTCCCAGCGATGTCACTTTCTCACGCTCCCGCGCGATGACCTCTTCGGGCGCATTCCCGAGGAACCCGGGGTTCTCGAGCTTGCCGCGGCTCCCCGCGAGCAGGCCGGCCGTGCGTTCCAGCTCCGTGCGGATGCGCCCGCGTTCGGCTTCAAGGTCGATGACCCCTTCGAGCGGGATGAAGAGTTCTCCGCCCGAGCGGAGCACCGCGTGCGCCCCGGCGCCATCCGCGGACGCCGCACCCGCGCCCTCCGCGACCCGCTCGATCCCGGACAGCGCCGCCAGGCGCGCAACGCTGCCCTCCTCCTCGGCCAGAGCCGACAGCAGGGCCGGCGAAGCACCCGTCACCCGAACCCGCACACGGGTTCCCGGCGCCACGCCGTACTCCCCGCGCAGCGTTCGGACGGCCCCCACGAACTCCCGGAGAGCCTCGATTCCCGCTTCCGCATCGGGATCGATCCAGTCGTCGGGGCAGTCCGGCCACGGCCCGGTGACGAGCGACCCGGCGGCGTCAGCGTCGGGCAGCCTTGCCGCGATCGCCTCCGTGACGAAGGGCACGATCGGATGGAGGAGCGACAGCCAGCCGCGCATCACGAGCGTGAGGGTCTGCCCGACCTCCCGAGCCGAGTCGCCGTCCCCGGTCAGCCGGTGCTTCGCCAGCTCCAGGTACCAGTCGCAGAAATCTCCCCACACGAATGAGTGGCCGGCCTCCGCCGCCTCGTGGAGACGATACCCCTCGTAGGCGGCATCCATCTCGTCCGCTACCCCCGCGAGGCGGCTGCGGATCCACCGGTCCGCGAGCGCCGTCGGTGCCGGCCCGTCCGCCGAGTCGCCCCAACGCGCGTGCGGCAACGCGAACCGCGCCGCGTTCCAGATCTTGTTCGCGAAGTTGCGCCCCGGACGGAACGCGGCTTCCAGGTTCTCGTAGTCCAACTGGATGTCCGTTCCGAGCGGAGACCCTCGAACAAGCGTGAAGCGCATGGCGTCAGCGCCATACAGTTCAACAACTTCCAGCGGGTCGATGCCGTTCCCGAGAGACTTCGACATGCGCCGTCCGAGGTGGTCCCGGACCGTCCCGTTCAGCAGGACATCGGTGAACGGCAGCTCTCCCATGAACTCGAAACCCGCCATGATCATGCGGGCCACCCAGAAGAAGAGGATCTCGGGCGCCGTGACGAGCGTCGCCGTGGGATAGAACGACCGGAGGTCCTCGGTGCGGTCCGGCCAGCCCAGGGTCGAGAAAGGCCAGAGCCACGAACTGAACCAGGTATCCAGCACATCCTCGTCCTGGCGCAGCTCGCCCCCGCACGCGGGGCAGTCGTCCGGGTCCTCGGTGGAGACGACGAGTTCGTCGCAGTCCGGGACGTCGCAATACCAGACGGGGATCCGGTGTCCCCACCACAGCTGCCGGCTGATGCACCAGTCGCGGATGTTCTCCATCCAGTTGCGGTACACGCGACCGAATCGCGCGGGGTGGAAGCGAAGCTCCCCGTTCTCGTAGGCCGCCAGCCCCGGCTCCGCGAGCGGCTTCATGCGAACGAACCACTGAAGGCTCAGGCGCGGCTCGACGACCGTGTCGCAGCGGTAGCACCGACCGACGGCGTGGACATGGTCCTCCACGCCGACGAGCCAGCCACCCGCCTCGAGGTCCGCCACGACGCGGCGGCGCGCCTCGAAGCGGTCGAGGCCGCGATAGGCCTCCGGGACGGCGTCGTTCATCGCTCCCCGGTCCGTCATCACGTCGAGCGCTTCGAGTCCGTGCCGCTGCCCGATGTCGAAGTCGTTCGGATCGTGCGCGGGCGTGACCTTCACCACCCCCGACCCGAATTCCGGGTCCACGTGTTCGTCGGCCACAATCGGGAGACGCCGCTCGACCAGAGGCAGTTCGGCCTCCCGGCCGACGAGGTCCGCGTATCGCGCGTCCTCCGGAGACACCGCGAGCCCCGTGTCGCCGAGCATCGTCTCCGGCCGCGTCGTCGCGACCTCCACGTGGCCGCCGTCCACCAGAGGATACCTCAGTCGGTAGAGCTTGCCATCCAGGTCGCGATGCTCTGCCTCCTCGTTCGAGAGCGCGGTGCGGCAGCGGGGACACCAGTTGATGATGTAGCGACCGCGGTAAATGAGGTCTTTCTCGTAGAGCCGGACGAAGACCTCGCGCACCGCGTTGGAGAGCCCCTCGTCGAGCGTGAAGCGCGTACGCTCCCAGTCGCAGGAACACCCGATGGTGCGCAGTTGGTCGATGATCCGTCCCCCGTACTCGTCGACCCACTCCCAGACGCGCTCGACGAAATCCTCTCGTCCGAGATCGAAGCGGGTGAGCCCATCGCCGCGCAACCGCCGCTCGACGACGTTCTGCGTCGCGATCCCGGCGTGATCCGTGCCCGGCACCCACAGGGCGTCGTACCCCTGCATCCGCCGCCGACGGATCAGGACGTCCTGCAGGGTGTTGTTGAGCCCGTGACCCATGTGCAGCGCGGCAGTGACATTGGGAGGGGGGATCACGATCACCCAGGGCCGCTCGACGCCGTCGGCCGGAACGTGAAACAGGCCCGCGTCGACCCAGCGCTCGTACATCGGCTGTTCGAGCCCCGCGGGATCGTAACGGGAGGAAAGCTCGGTGGATGGTTGAGCGTCACCCAAGGGGCGGCTCCTGACTGACGGTTTCGGTATCGGGAGAAACGTCGGTGCGACGGGGAGGCCCCCCGGCGTCCGGGCTGCGGCTCAGTCTAACGGAGCCGCCGCGGGTTCGGAACCGCAGGGCACGGCGACCGCGCGGCGCGTCCAGGTCACGGGGGTCCGCGGACGCGCAGGGTGTCGCCGCGCCGACGGCGGACCTCCTCCTCGGAGCGCTCGCGCATGCGGGCCCGCGCCTCCGCCGCGGCGGCCTCCACGTCGTCCCGGAGGTTCTGGATCTGGATGGCCGTCAGGTCGCGGATCGCCTGTTCGTACGCCCGCCTCTGGGGCCCCGTGGGAGCGAACCCGATCGGGATGGGGATGGTGACGTCGCCCAGGTGGATCCCCTGCTCGGAAAACCCCCACCGCTTCCCGTCGCGCTCGAACGTCCAGTCGCGCGCACGTTGCCGCACATCTTCTTCGAGCTGGAGGCTGTCGAGCCAGTCGCGCAGGATCGCCCTCACCGCGCTGTCCGCCCGGGCGAACTGGACCAGCCTCTCCCCGATGAGACGGGGCGACTGCGGGTCGAACCACAGCCGCGCGTCGCTGAACCGGAGCTGGAGCCGCGAGGCGTTGGTCCGGCCCCGGGGCGCCTCGGGCGGCGTCGGCTGGCCCGCCACGATGAGGCCCGGCGCGCCCGGGATCGGACCTCTCTCCTCCTCCGCTTCTTCTTCCGGCTCCTCCTCTTCCTCCTCTTCCTCCGGCTCGGGTTCGACCTCCGGCGGATCTTCCTCGGGCGGCGGCAACGGCTCCGGCCGAGGATCCTCGGGGAGGTCCTCCGGCAGGGTGGGCGCAATCTCGACCACGACGAGGGCGTCGGGCGCGGGCACGGTCTCGACGGGGGGGAGCGTGAAGGGGAGCGACTCGACCCGGACGCCGCCCGCCGCGACCAGGAGGAGAATGTGGAGGAACACCGAGGCGAGGAGCCCCATCGCCAGCGTCCGGCGCTGGGAGCGCTCGCGTTCGCGTCTCCGCTCGGCGAAGCCCGCGTATCCGCTACGCGACACCGAATCTACCTGCCGGCCGCAGTCCCGCGCCTGACGGGTCTCGCGTCGTGGCCGGCGGACCGGCCGGCCGCCCGGGGCGGAGCCCTCATGTGATCAGCTTCTTCTTCTTCGCGGCCGGGAAGAGAACGTTGTTGAGGATCAGCCGATAACCGGCGGAGTGCCGATGGAGGTCCAGATCCGTCGGCGCGTCGCCGATCAGGTGGCGCGGGTCTTCCGGGTCGTGTCCCCCGAGGTACGTGAAGGTGCCCTCGCCGAAGCTGCCGTGGAGGTACTTCACGCGTCCGCGCGCATCCTCCTCCGCAAGCACGGTGACCCCGGCCTGAAGGCGCTCCTTCCGGAAGGTCGTCGTGAGACCGTAGAAATCCGGCAGCACGCGCCGATGGTTCTGGGTGAGCATGGCGGGAACGGGATCGAACTTGGCGCTGAACTCGAACAGCGAGAAGCTGCCGAGGTCGACCCTCCAAGGAGTGTTCACCTGGTGCCCGTCGATATCGCTGAAGGCACTGAGGGTGGGGTCCGTCACGAGCACCGCATCGCGGAAGGCGAGGGCGTTCGACCAGTGGAGCTTGTCGCTCGCCGCGGCGTCGGGGGGCGAGCCATCCGCGAACGAGGCGGCAATATCGGTGTCCGCCGCAGCGAGGGCCAGCTCCAGCGTTTCCGTCGCCGTGCACATCGCGAACAGGAAACCACCGCCCTCGATGTAACTCCGGAGCCTGGCCGCGACGGCCTTCTTCAGGGCGGGGACGTTCGGATACCCGAGTTCGCGGGCGACCGCCTCGTTGCGGGCGACTTCCTCCTGCAGCCAGGCCGCGGAAGCGTAGGTCAGATAGAACTTCGAATACTGCCCCGTGAAATCTTCGTGGTGGAGGTGCAGCCAGTCGAAGTTCTCGAGTTCCTCGGAGAGGACCTCCCGGTCCCAGATCCGTTCGTAGGGGATCTCGGCGTATTCGAGCGCCATCGTCACGGCATCGTCCCACGGAGAGCTGTTGGGCGGCGTGTAGACCGCGATCGTGGGCGCCTTCTCCAGGGGCACGGCCTCCATGTTCCGGGTTTCGATCTCGCGGCGGATCCGCGCCACGTCGGAACCGTCGAGCGTCTCTACGGTCACCCCCATCAGCGCGGCCCGCCGACGGTTGGACGGCAGGTCCGGCACGAGAAAGGACCCCGCACGGTAGTTCAGCAGCCACTCCGCCGACTGACCCTCGGAGAGGATGCCGAACGCATACCCGTAGGCTTTGAGGTGGTTCTCCTGTTCCCGGTCCATGGGGACGAGAAGCTGGGCACCGAGCCCCGGTGCGCCCGCAAGCGAGGCGAGCCCCGCCAACAGGAGGCAGCGCCGCAGGCCCCGTCGTCTTGTCTCGGCCCTCATCGGCCTCCTCCATCGAGCTCGGCGAGCATGCGGCGCGCGACAGGCGCCAGGGCGCTCCGCGGATACCCCACGATCAGTTGTTCCAGCCATGAAGCGGCGTCGGCGGAAGTGGACGCACGCGCGAGATCCAGCAGGGCGGCCGGGGCCTCGGGGCTCCCCGGGTACTCGAGCACGATCCGGCGACGCAGGGCGCCGGCGATGCGGGCCCGTCCGGCCTCGTCTGCCGCGTCGGCGAGGAAGCCCAGCACGACGGAACGGCCGCTCGACGCCGGGCGGCCGGCCAGGTCGCGGAGAGCGGGCCCGGGATCGAACGCCTCCGGAGCGGCGAGGAGCTCGAGCGCGGCGGCGCCCGCGATGCGGACCTCCGCCGTGTCCGCCGCCTGCACCAGCGTCAGCAGCCGGAGGCGGCGCGTCCGTTCGGCCGCCCCGATCTCCGCCTCGCGCACGCTCCGGCTCGCCCGCTCCCGTGCGGAATCGGGCTGCCCCGCGTACAGCGCCAGCCGGGCCGCCGCGGCGTCGAGGCGTCCCGACGCGGCGATGCGAATCCGGTTCCGCGCGTCGGCCACCAGCGCCTCCGCCGCGCCGAGATCGCCCGCGCGCGCGTGGCCGAGCGCGAGGTCCCCGCGCAGCCCGGCCTCGACCGCCGCGGAGTCCGGATACTGTCTCACATAGCGGTCGAGCGCCGAGGCCGCCTCGGCGAGCGAAGCGGGGTTGGCCGCGAGAAGCCCGAACAGGCGGCCCGATGCCAGTTGGTGAGGTCCGTCGCCCGGAGTGCTCTCCCGAATCAGTTCCTCGAGCGCCCGCCGCGCCGACGCGGTATCCCCCGCCGCCAGCGCCTGGTCGCCGGCGAGCGCGAGCCAGCGCAGGCGATCCGCCGGTCGCGCACTCAGTCCGGCGAGCCGCCGCGCGGACCAGGCAACCTCTCCCGGCAAGGCCGCCGCCTCCGCTTCGCGCACGTACTCCCGCAGGAATGCGGCCGCTTCGGGATCGTCCCTCGGCGGCGCGGCCTCCGCCAATGCCCGGGCGGCCTCCGGGCGCCCCAGCCGCAGCGCAACGATGGCCCCCGCTCGGGATGCCTGGTCCCGCCGGCCGGCCAGGCGCGCGCGCAGCCGCTCGAAGGAGGCCGCAAGGGCGCCGGATCCGTGGGCCTCGGCGGTCCGGAGGCCCGTTTCCACCTCATCCGTCGCCGGCGGTGCGAGGGCGAGAAGCCCGACCCAGGCCGCGGCCAGGCGATCGCCGTCACCTACGGTGAGAAGGAGGTCGGCGAAGCGGGCGAGGAGTTCCCTGTCGGGGTCCGCCGCGTCGCCGAGAGTGCGTACCGCCCCCGCCGAGTCACCCGCCGCGAGCTGGGCATCGGCGCGGGCCAGCCGCGCCGCCGAGCGCCGGGGGGCTTCCTTCAGCCAGCGGTCGCTCACGGCGAGGGCCGAATCGAGCCGCCCCGCACCGGTGAGCCCCCGCACCCACCACAGCCGGGCAACCTCATCGTCCGGGGCCGCGACGACGGCGGCTTCGGCATAGGGCACGAAGGCGGCCGCCTCGCCCGATTCCAGCGCCAGTTCGCCGAACAGCGCAAGTGCGCCCGGCGACGCGGGCGCCCGCACCAGGTGCTCACGCAGGGCGGATGCGGCTTCCGAGGCCCGTCCGCTCGCGCGGAGGCGCTCCGCGCGTGCCACCGTGCGCTGCTCGGAGGCCGCGGACGCCTGACCGGCCACCTCGGCACCCGCCGGCAACTGGGCTCCGCAAACTCCCGCAAGGAGCGCGACGATGCGCGTGGCTCCGCGGGCCCCTCCCGCGGGGAACCGGAACCTGGGACGATCCACGTCAGGGCTCCCGCCGGGCCTCGGCGCCCACCGGAGGCACGCGGTTCAGCCGGTCGAAGTACTCGAAGATCAGCGATCGATAGAAGAGCGGCAGTTCCCGGAGCAGCACCTCCGAGGGCGCCGGGTAGCGGCGTCCCCGCAGCAGCTCCGGATCGATCGGCGGCGGGATCCCCGGCGGGGCGGTGGCCTCGCGCGATTCCCGTTCGTTCGGATCGAGATCCTCGTCCTCCAGCGAGCGTCCCGCATCGAGCATGCGCCGGAAGAGTTGCCGCTGCCGTTCGAGGGTTTCCTGCGTGGGCCCCTCCAACTCGAGCTGTCGTGCGAGTTCGGCCGCCTCCTCCGCCATTTCCTCGGGACGTCCCAGGAGATCGCCCTCCGGGTCCTCCATTTCCCCGAGTTCTTCCGCGACCTCTTCCTGCCGCCGCGCGATCTCCTCGCGCCGCCGCTCCTCTCCCGACGGCCGCGGACCGGGCATGAGGAGCGAGCTCGTCTCCTGCGTCACCGCCTGCTGCTGCTGCGCGAGTTGATTCATCTGATCCGCCGCGTCCTGTCCGGCGGACTGCTCCCCGGCGGCCCGCGCCGCCTCCTCGCTCGCCAGCAGGTGCCGGGCCAGCGAGTTCAGCGATTCCTGGATGCCCTCGACCTCCGCCCGGGACGGGAGACGCCGCGCCCCATCCCCCGCGAGCCGGTCGAGCAACTGATCCATGCGCTCCGCCGCCTCGCCCGCCGCCGCCCCCGTACGCTGGTTGAGCATGGCCGCTTCGTTTCCGGATTCCGAGAGTCTCTCGACCAGGTTCTCGAGCCCCTGCCGCACGGCCCCCTGCCGCGCACGCCAGGATGCCGGATCCACCGAGTCCTCGCCTCGGGTCGCCTCCGAGAGCCGACCCTCCTCTTCCGCCAGCGCGAGCGCCTCGCCACGCGCGCGAGCCAGCGACTCGACGGCGGCCTCCCCCTGCTCTCCGCTCATCTCCCGCTGCGCCGAGCCGAGGGCGCCCGCCGCCTGTTCGAGCGCCTCCGCGGCTTCCTCCGCCGCCTGCCGTTCCGTTTCGCCGACTTCCCCCGCTTCCCCGGACGGCGACGGCTCGGCTCCGCTCTGCGCGTCCGCCATCTTCCCCAGAGCCTCCTGCGTGCGCTCCCCGGCGGCCCGGGCCGAGTCCGCGGCCGTCTCGCGGTCCGCCGCCGCGAGTTCGGCCTCCAACTCCGCCAGGCGCTCCGCCAGCGCCTCGGCCTGTTCGACGAGCGACTCCTGACCTTCCCGGAACGCCTCGGCGTCCTCCTCCCCGGCGATCTCCCGCTGTTCCCGCGCCAGTTCATCCGCGTTGGCCTGCGCCGACTTCATCGCCTGTTCGAACGCGGCCTGCTCGAGCATGCCGAGCGTCTGGTCCACCTGCTCCCGCAGATTCTCGTAGTCCTCGGAGAGCTGTTCGAGCGCTTCCCGGACCGCTTCCGGGTCCAGCTCCCGCAGTGCTTCCGCCAGCGCCTCGATCTGCTCCTCGAGTCCGCTTTCGGTCAGCTCCCTGTAGCGTTCGGCGAGCCGCTCCAACTGTTCCTGCAGCGCCGGGTCCGAGAGCGGCGAGGCCTCGAGTTCCTCTTGCAGGGCTTCGATCTGTTCCTCGATCCCCGCGAGTTCCTCCTCGGCGCGCTGCCCCTCTTCCAGCACGCTCCGCGCCTCTTCGGTGGCCTCGAACCGAACGTCCTCGCTGTCGTACCCTTCCGCGTCCGTCTGCCGCGCCGCGTCGGCCGCCGCCTCGGACAGCGCCTCCAACCTCTCTTCCAGGGCCTGCGCGTCTTCGGAGAGGGCCTCGGTCTGCTCGGCGCGCCGGTCCCGGATGTCCGTGAACGTTGGGACGCGAAGCAGAAACACCTCGGAAAGCGCGGGCCCCCTGGCCGGATGTCCGTCGAAGGCCTCGAAGCGGTAGAACAGCGTGTCCCCGGGGAGGAAGGACTCCGCGCTGCGGTCCAGCAAGTGCCGGAAGACCGCCCGCTCCGCCCCGGCCGGATCGGGCGAAAGCGCCTCCCGCCGCTCGGCGTTCTCGCGCCCCAAACCCGAGCGCCAACTACGAACGAAGGCCCGGCGGAGACCGATGTCGTCCTCGATGTCCACGATGACCGGCATCACGCGCTGGTAGCCCAGAGTCGTGTCCGGAGCCGGGTAGAGGAGTTGGATGCGCGGCTGAAGATCGGGAACGACGAGCACGCGGATCGGGTCGGGGAGGATGGGCGCGCCGAGCGAAGATTCAGCCCGCAGGTCCCATTCCCAGGCGCCCGTCCTCTCCGGAATCCACGAGACAGCGAACTGCGAACCCGCGATCTCGAGCGGGATCGGGGCTGCCGCCTCACCGGGCTCACCCTCGCCGGGCTTCCATGCGAGAGCCCCGCCATCGAGGGGGAGGTTCGTCTCTCCGCTCAACCGCAACCTCGCACCCTCCGGCGCCACAAGCGGCGGAATCCGGCCGCGGTAGCGTTCGGATCCGCGCCCCAGATAGGCCGGGAATTCGACGGTGAGCTGGAGATCCTGGACGAGGAGCGGCTCGAGGGGACGGACGCGGAGGGTGTCGCTCGCGAAGCCCTCCCGGTCTTCGACCCACACCGCCGTGGGAGAGATGATCGGCCCGGTGCGGCCCTGCGCCGAGCCGGCCGCCGATACCTCGAGCAGGGTTCTCTCCGGCGCCCGGCCCGCGGCGCGCCACACCAGGTCGACTCCGTCGCGCCCCGTGGCCGAGATGGACACGACCGCCGCCTCGCCCCGCGGCACACCGGCCGCGCCGGTAAGGCCGAGGGGCGGAAGCGGCGCCGGAAAGGCGGTGCGCCACGGCGCCCCGAGCGCCGCGGCGGCGGAGAACGTGGGCTGCGGCCGCAGAAGCGCGGCCCCCGAGATCGCGAGCAGCATGAGCGCCACGGCGACCCCCGAACGGCGAATCCGCCGCTTCCATCCCGGGCCGGTGACCGGCAGCAGCCCGCGCGGCGCGGCCTTCCCCAGCGCCTCCGACACACGCGCGCGGTGGAGCGCGGCCAATCCCGCCGCCGCACGCTCCGCCCGCTCCAGTTCGATCGCGGAGCGCACGTCGCCGGCTCCCAATCCCGCCGCGGCGTCCGCCTCCCCCGCCACGGCATGCGGATGCAGCGCCCGCCAAACGCGGCGGGCGATCCACGCCAGCCCGGCGAGGCCGGCCCACAGGACGAGGGCGAGCGCAAGCGGCACGAGCGAGCCGCGGCCCTCCCGAGCGGAAACCGGGAGCAGGGAAAGAACGAGGATCAGCGCTCCACCCAGCGTAATGGCCGAAGCCGCCGCCGTCCCCGCGGCGCGCGCCCGGGCCGCCGCGCAGGCGGCGGCCAGCCGTTCGAAGCCGAATCCTTCACTCATTCCGAGGGCGCCTCTTGAACCTGCAAGCTCACGCGATAGGCCTCGTTCCGGCTCAGACCGAACTCCGCGGCCAGGCGGTCGGCAATCTCGCGCCGCCGCAGGCCATCGCGCGACCAATGTCGCGCCTCCTCCATCAGGACCGCCAGATCGGGCGCTTCGTTGCCCGCCGTACCGCCCGCGAAGACGATCGTCACTTCGCCCCTGACCTCGCGCGACGCGAACGCGGACGCCAACGCGCGCACGGATCCGGCCGTGCTTTCCTCGTGCAGTTTCGTCAGTTCCCGGCAGACCACGGCCGCCCGCTCACCCAGACCCGCTTCCGTCAACTCGTCGAGGAGCGCGGCCAGCCGCCCCGGCGCCTCGAACGCGACCGCGGTGTCCGCGCATGCGCGGAGGTCGCCGATCCACGCGGCGCGTTCGCCGCCCCGCCGGGGAACGAATCCGAGAAAGAGAAACCGGTCGGCCGGGAAGCCGGACACCGACAGCGCGGCCAGCACGGCGGAGGGACCCGGGACGGCAAGCACTTCGTGCCCCGCCTCGCGGGCGGCGGCCACCGCCCGGCAACCCGGATCGGAGACGGTCGGCGTGCCCGCGTCGGACACGAGCGCCGCGGAGCGCCCGGCGGCGAGGGCGGCGAGCAACTCGTCCACCCGCGCGCGCTCGTTGTGCCGGTGCAGTGACCGCAACGGGACGTCCGCCTCCAACCGCGCGAGCAGCGTGCCCGTGCGCCGCGTGTCTTCCGCGTAGCACACGTCGACCGAACGCAGAGTCCGCACCGCACGCCGAGGCATGTCGTCCAGATTCCCGATCGGCGTGCCGACCACGTACAGCGTCCCCGTCACGACACGTCCTCGTCTCCCGTTCACCCGCCCGATGCGTTCGCGCCCCCCGAGCCATCGGTGCCGGGGGGCGCAGAATCGGCGTGACCCGTGGCGGCGCCCGCCCCTCAGGCGTGCTCGAGGATTTTCTTCTCGAGAGAGTCCCTGGGGTGCGCCCCCACGAGGGTGTCCACGACCTCGCCATCCCTGAAGAAGAGGATGCTCGGGATCGAGCGCACGTTGAAGCGGAACGCGGTCTGCGGGTTCGCGTCCACATCGAGTTTCCCGATCGTGACGCGCCCCGAATACTCCTGCGCGAGCTCGTCGACGATCGGCCCGACGAGCCGGCACGGGCCGCACCACGCCGCCCAGAAATCCACCATCGCCAGACCGTCCGCGCCCTCGATCTCGTCCGCGAAATTCGCATCCGTGATCTCGATTGGTCCTCCATTCGCAGCATCAGCCATTCGAATCTCCTGTTATTCCTTGCCGTCCGGCTCACCCGGCCGGGAAGGACGCTTCTCCTCACTGGCTCCGGCGCCGGGTCCGGAATACGTTCCCGCGCGCGGGCGCAGGCGAAGTCCAACCACGAGAGGGTCTCCGGCCGCAGTGAACCAAGGCAAACGTATTCCAGGCGCGCCCATAATCGACCACGTGGGAATCGCGGTCAACTCGCTGCCGGACGCCGTGCGGCAATGGTCGGCCATCCTCGGCCGGTCGCCGTCCGGCGAGGAAACCGTTCCCTCGGAGGGCATTCGCGCCACCTTCTTCGGCGAGGGCTCCGGGCGGATCGAGCTGCTCGCTCCCCTGACCCCGGAGTCGCCCATCGCCCGCTTTCTCGACCGGCGTGGTCCCGGCATTCACCACGTCTGCGTCCGCGTCGACGGTCTCGAGGATGCCCTCGCGGCGGCCGAAGCGGCCGGTGCGGAAGCCATACCGCCCCGGATCCGCCGGGGCGCCGGCGGCGCCCGCATCGCGTTTCTGCATCCGCGCTCGCTGAACGGAGTTCTCCTGGAGATGCGGGAGGGTCCCGAGCGCGGGTGACACGGGAGCCGGAATCCTCCGCAGGGTCGCCACGGCGACCGGCGCGCCCCGGACCGGAGTTCTCCATCATCGTGCCGGCGCTCGATGAGGAGGCGCGGCTCGACGAGACGCTCCGGCGCGCAAGATCCGCTCTCGGCCCCGGGGCGGAAGTCATCGTGGTCGACGGAGGCAGCCGGGATCGGACGGCCGGGATCGCGGCGGACCATGGCCGCGTCCTGTCGACCCGCCCGAATCGCGGCGCCCAGCTCGCCGCCGGGGCCCGGGCCGCGACCGGAGAGATTCTCGTCTTCCTGCACGCGGACACGTGGCTTCCCGACGGCGCCGGGACGGCCATCCGCGCCGCCGTTCGCGCGGGCGCGGAGGCGGGCTGTTTCCGCTTCGCCCTCGACCCGCGCGCGCGCGGCTGGCGCTATCGCCTGCTCGAATGGGGCGTGAACTGGCGCACTCACCGGCTCCACACCGCCACGGGCGATCAGGCCCTCTTCGCGACGCGCGATGCCTACGAAGCCTGCGGCGGCTTCAGCGATCTTCCCCTCTTCGAGGACGTGACCTTCGTCCGGGCCGTCCGGCGAGTCGCTCGCTTCCGCCTTCTCCCCCTCGCGGCGCGAACCTCGAGTCGGCGCTGGGAAACCGGTTTCCTTCGCACGGTCGTCAGGCACTGGGCGCTCCGCGCGGCCTTCCTCGCAGGCGCCGACCCCCGGCGGCTCCGGCGCTATCACGAGCGCCCCGCCGGGGTCACGGAGTCCGGAGCCCCTCCGTCCCGATGCGCTCTACGAACCAGCGGTTCCCATCCGAAACGATGAAGAACGGGACGCTCACAGCTCCGTTTCGCGTCCCCGTCAGATCGACCAACCAGCGCGAGGCGCCGTCGGCCCCGGCGACGGGATTCGGCCGGACCTCGTAGCCGCCCGGCGCGAGCAGGCCCGCAAGCACAAACATCCTCTGCTCCGTCTCGACCCGCCCCCAGCGGCGTTCCGCAGGGCCCTCATCCGTTCCGAACAGCCGGGCCATGGCCGCGTAGTCGCGCAGTTGCGCGGCATCGATAAACCGCCCGATCGCCGCCTCCGCAGACTCCGCTCCATACAGGTCCGTGCCGTATTCCGCCCCGGCGCCCCCGCGCGAAGCACAGCCGGCAAGCGCGAAACCCGCCGCGGCCGTGACCACCGCGACGCGCACGCGCCGACCCTCCCGGAAGCCGGCAGCCCGCGGCGAAAACCGTGCTGCACTCATTCCTCCCCCTCCCTCGAATCGTTTGCCCCCGACGGTACGAAGCGCAGCCCGTCGCCGTCCTCGTCAAGCTCCACACGAAGCGCATCGCCCTCCCGGAAACGCCCTTCCAGAAAGGCCATGGCAAGCGGGTTCGCGATGAGCCGCTGGATCGCCCGTTTGAGCGGGCGTGCACCGAACGCGGGATCATACCCCACCTCCGCGATCCTCCGTCTGGCGGCCCCGCCGACCTCGATCCGGATGTCCCGCTCCGCAAGCATTCGGGCCACCCGGTCCACCTGCATCCCGACGATCGACTCGAGGTGCTCCCGGCTCAGCGGCCGGAAGACGAGGATCTCGTCCACCCGGTTTAGGAACTCCGGCTTGAAGCGGCCGCGCAGGGCGTTTTCGACCTCCGCCTCCGTCCCGGCCCACGACTCGCGGGCCTCGGAACGGGCGAGGATCATGGAGCTTCCGATGTTGCTCGTCATGATGAGCACGGCGTTGCGGAAGTCCACCGTGCGTCCACGGCCATCGGTCAGCCGCCCGTCATCCAGGATCTGAAGGAGGACGTTGAAGACCTCCGGGTGCGCCTTCTCGATCTCGTCGAAGAGCACCACGGTGTAGGGCCGCCGCCGCACGGCCTCGGTAAGCTGTCCCCCCTCTTCGTAGCCGACGTACCCGGGCGGCGCTCCAATGAGACGCGCCACCGCATGCCGCTCCATGTACTCGGACATGTCGATCCGGACCATGGCGGATTCCTCGTCGAAGAGGAACTCCGCCAGCGCCCTCGCCGTCTCCGTCTTCCCGACGCCGGTGGGGCCGAGGAACATGAAACTCCCGATCGGACGGTTCGGGTCCTGGAGCCCCGCGCGACTGCGGCGCACGGCATCGGACACGGCCGTGATGGCGTGCGACTGGTTCACCACGCGCCGGTGCAGGTGCTCTTCGAGCGTGGCGAGACGATCCCTCTCGTCTTCCAGCATCCGGGCCACCGGAATGCCGGTCCAGCTCGCCACCACCTCGGCGATCTCGCCCGGCCCGACTTCCTCGTTCAGGAAGGAACCCTCGTCCTGGATCTCCTTCAGCTTCGCTTCCGCGGCGAGGAGTTCGGTGCGCAGCTTCGGCAACTCCCCGTGCAGGATTTCGGCCGCACGCTGGTGGTCGACGCGCCGTTGCGCCTGCTGCGCTTCCACGCCGAGTTCCTCGATCTCGCGCTTGAAGCGCTGGACGGTCTCGATGGTGTCCTTCTCGCGGATCCAGCGCGCGTTCAGTCCCGCGAGCGACTCGCGCGCAGCGGCGAGTTCGCCCTCCAGCTCCGAGAGCCGTCCCCGGCTCCGCGCGTCGTCCTCTTCGCGCAGCGCCTCGCGCTCGATCTCGAGTTGCGTGACGCGACGATCCAGTTCGTCGATCTCCTCCGGCATGGAGTCGATCTCGATGCGGAGCCGGGACGCGGCCTCGTCCACGAGGTCGATCGCCTTGTCGGGCAGGAACCGGTCCCCGATGTAGCGGTCGGACAGGCGCACGGCGCTCACGAGCGCCGGATCCGTGATCCGTACGCCGTGATGCACCTCATAGCGCTCCTTGAGTCCGCGCAGGATGGCCACGGTCTCTTCCACGCCGGGTTCGCCGACGAGGACCGGCTGGAACCGCCGCTCCAGAGCCGGGTCCTTCTCGATATGCATCCGGTATTCGTCGAGCGTCGTCGCGCCCACCATGCGGAGCTGCCCCCGGGCCAGGGCGGGCTTGAGCATGTTTCCGGCGTCCACCGCCCCTTCGGCGGCCCCCGCTCCGACCACGGTGTGGAGCTCGTCGAGGAAGACGACGTAACGGCCGCCGGATTCCGTGATCTCCTTCAGCGTCGCCTTGAGGCGCTCTTCGAATTCGCCCCGGTACTTGGCGCCGGCCAGCATCGAGCCGATGTCGAGCTGTACGAGTTGCTTGTTCCGCAGTGATTCGGGGATGTCTCCCGCGACGATGCGCTGCGCGAGCCCCTCCGCGATCGCCGTCTTGCCCACGCCGGGTTCGCCGATGAGGACGGGGTTGTTCTTCCTCCGCCGCGAGAGGACCTGCATGACGCGGCGGATCTCCGCATCCCGGCCGATGACGGGGTCGAGCTTTCCGGCGCGCGCTTCGGCCGTCAGGTCGACGCCGTACCGCTCGAGGGCGCGATACTTCCCCTCCGGATCCTGATCCGTCACGCGATGCGGCCCCCGGACCTCCTCAACCGCCCGGCGTGCCGGTTCCGGACCCGCGCCCGCGTTCCGAAGCAGCGGGCCCGTCGTCGAGGCCTTCTCTCCGGCGAGGGCCAGGAGGAGGTGCTCGGTCGTCACAAACGAGTCCCCCATCTCCCCGGCGAGCGCATCCGCCGCGTCGAGAACGCGGTCGAGTTCGCGGCTGGAGGCGGGAGCCGCTCCACTCTGCTTCGGCAGGCGGCGCAGGGCCCCCTCGAGCCGCGTCTCCAGGTCGGGAAGATCGACGCCGACCGTCTGAAGGATCGGCACGATGACGCCGCCTTCCTGCGCGAGCAGCGCCGCGAGGAGGTGCACGTCCTCGACGGCGGGGTTGTCCGACCGGCGCGCCGCAAGCGTCGCGTCGTTCAGGGCCTCGCGGGCCTTGAGCGTGAGTCTGTCGTTCGGGATCATCTTATGTTCGCTGCCTTCGAGTCCTTCCGTGGATCTTCGCGTCCGGCCGCCGGCATCGGATGTCGGCCTCCCCGTTTCATGAGCAATCCCCGTGCCCTTCCGGGCGCCAGGTTCGACCACCCGATCCGCCGGAACGGCGGGATGACCGCCGATCAGGCGGTGACCCGCGCCGTGAAGGACGCCCATCTGGTGCCACTTCGGCAGGGGCTCCCGTGTTGACCCCTGCCGGGCTCGTAACTAGCGTCCCCACGGTCGACCCCGCCCCATGAGGATTCGACCGTCTCCCGTGTCGGCTCCGGGACAATCTGGAGGGATGCCCATGTCGAACCCAGCAGCCGGCGCACCGGAATCGCGCGCGCACAAGCCTTACATTCCCGCGTCGCAATCGCTGCCCGAAATCACCGGCAAGGCGATCGTCCTCGGCATCCTCCTCTCCGCCGTCCTCTCCGGGGCAAACGCCTATCTGGGCCTCAAGGTGGGGCTCACCGTGTCCGCGTCGATCCCGGCCGCCGTGATCTCCATGGCGATCCTCAGGATGTTCCGCGAGCACAATATCCTCGAGAACAACATCGTCCAGACGGCGGCATCCGCGGGCGAGTCGCTGGCCGCCGGCGTGATCTTCACCCTGCCCGCCCTCATCCTCCTCCGCCACTGGGCCGGATTCCCGTTCCTGCCCACGATGGGGATCGCGCTCTGCGGCGGGATTCTGGGCGTCCTCTTCACCATACCGCTCAGGCGCGCCCTGATCGTCGAGGCGGATCTGCGCTTCCCGGAGGGCGTCGCGACCGCGGAGGTGCTGAAGGCCGGGACCAGCGGCGGCTCCGGCGCGAAGCTCATCGCGGTCGGGGGTCTGGCGGCCGCCCTGCTGAAGCTGTCGCAGACCGGCCTCAAGATCGCGGGCTCCTCGATCGAGCACGGCTTCACGTTGGGTCGTTCCGTGTTCGGGGTCGGAAGCGACCTCTCCCCCGCCCTGCTCGGCGTCGGATACATCGTCGGACCCCGCGTCGGCAGCCTCGTGCTCGCGGGCGGCGCGATCTCCTGGCTCGCCGGAATCCCCATCTACATGGCGATCACCGACCCGCAGGTCGTGGCGGGCATCACGGGGGATGCGAGCGGGTACGATGCGGCCGCCGCGATCTGGAGCGCGCAGATTCGCTTCATGGGCGTCGGCGCCATGGTCGTGGGCGGGGTGTGGGCCCTCGTTTCGCTCCTCGGCCACGTGAGGGATGGCGTGCGATCCTCCATCGAGGCGCTGCGCGCGGCCCGCGCGGCCGACGGCGGGCCGGAGATCGTCCGCACCGAGCGAGACATGCCGATCAACTTCGTCGGGGTCGGGACGGTGGCGCTCGCGGTGCCGATCCTGGCGGTGTTCGTGCTCGTTGTCGACCGCGGCTCGCTGGCCATCACGCCCGGACTCTACTGGCTGGTGCTCGCGCTGGGGACCGTCTTCGCCCTCCTGGCGGGATTCCTCTTCGCCTCGGTCGCGGGCTACATGGCGGGTCTCGTGGGCTCCTCGAACAACCCGATCTCGGGCGTGACGATCGCGACGATCCTCACGATCTCGCTCATCCTCTACCTCCTGCTGGGGCTGCAGGTCGACTTCACCGTCTCCGCGCCTCAGGCGCTCTCGGCGGCCGCAACCGCCATCCTCGTGGGGGCCGTCGTCGCCTGCGCCGCCGCGATCGCGGGGGACAACATGCAGGACCTGAAGGCGGGGCGGATCGTCGGCGCGACGCCGCGGCAGCAGCAGATCATGCAGCTCGTCGGCGTCACGGCGGCCGCGCTCGTCATCGCGCCGATCCTGGGCCTCCTGTTCGAGGCGTACGGGCTCGGCGGCGTGCTGCCGCGCGAAGGAATGGACCCCGAGGCGATGCTGCAGGCGCCGCAGGCGACGCTCATGGCCTCCGTCGCGGATGGCGTCTTCTCGCGTAATCTCCCGTGGGCGATGATCGGGATCGGGGCGCTCATCGCCGCGGGCGTGATCGCGCTGGACCAGGTGCTCAAGGCGCGCGGATCGAGCTTGCGGGTGCCCGTCCTCGCCGTAGCGGTCGGGATCTACCTGCCCATCGAACTCGAAGTCCCGATCTTCGTGGGCGGACTCGTAGCGTGGCTGGTGGGCCGGGCCGTGCTGCGAGGCGGGGGTGACGAAGGCGCCGTCCGGCAGGCGAACCATCGCGGGCTCCTGTTCTCTTCCGGACTCATCACCGGCGAGGCGCTCGTCGGAATTTTCCTCGCGATCCCGTTCGCGGTCTACCAGAGCACGGACGTGCTGAGCCTCGCACCCGAGGGCTTCGATACAGCCGCGAGCTGGATCGGCGCCGCGGTCGTCGTCGGGTTCATATTGTGGCTCTATCGGGCCTCGCTTCGGGCTTCCGAGTGAAGCACCCGCGCGCCCGCGCTGGCATCATGAAGGGGGTCCTGGTCGTCGCGGGCCTCGCGACCGTCGCCTGCGGCGGCTCGGGCGGCGGGCTGGACGACGATACGTACGTTCAGGTCATGGCCAGGCTCAGTTGGGCGCGGGCGAGGTACGCGGACACCGCGGAGGGCGACTCGGTACGGGCGGCGGCGCTCGATGAGCATGGCGTGACCGGACAGCAACTCGAGGACTTCGTCGCCCGGCTCGGAGACGACCCCGGGCGCATGCAGCGGCTGTGGGAGGCGATTCGACTGGAGGTGGAGGTGCTCGACGGGGTCCCGCGACCGGAATCGCAACTGGATGTTCCGGACGCGGAGAGGCAAGAAAGCCGTTGAAGGCGCCGAATCTCCTCGCCGCTCCGGGCCGTTCCGCCCGTGCCGCGGCGCTCCACGCGGGAAGGGCGGGCATACTCGGCATCGCGACGCTCCGCGCGCTCGCCTATCCGCGCCGGTACGCGCTGGCGACGGTGCAGCACGCGAAGTTCATCGGGCTCGACAGCCTCCCGCTTGTACTGCTCATGGGCGCCCTCTCGGGCGCGGTCATGGCCCAGCAGACGATGTACCAGCTCTCCCAGGGACTGCCGAGGGAGATCGTCGCGGGCGGCGTCGTGGGCGGCATGCTGACGGAACTCGGACCCGTACTGACCGCGGTCGTCCTCGCGGGGCGCGTCGGAGCGGCCATCGGGGCCGAACTCGGCACGATGAAGGTGACGAACCAGATCGACGCGCTTCTGACGATGGGCCGGGACCCCGTGGTGGAACTCGTGGTCCCGCGCGTCGTGGCGGGGACCATCATTCTGATCCCGCTCGTCATGCTCGCCAACGCGATGGGGATCTTCAGCGGCTACGTGACATCGGTCGGCATCCTCGGGTTGAGCACGGCCGAGTACGTGGATGGGGCCAAGGGGTACTATCACCATGGCGCGCTGATCTTCTCCCTCGTGAAAGCGGTCGCGTACGGCTTCGCCATCACCTTCATCTCGAGCCACGTGGGGCTTCGGGCGAGCGGCGGAGCGGCGGGCGTCGGCCGGACGGCGACGAGGGCGGTCGTCGCGATCATCGTCTCGATCATGGTCCTCGACACGGTACTCGGGCCGGTGTACAAGACGCTCACGTGATCAGGATCATCGGCGTGCACAAGTGGCTGGGGGGACGTCCGGTCCTGAGCGGCGTCGACCTCGACGTGCGGGAAGGCGAAACCCTCGCCATCATGGGGCCGTCAGGGACGGGTAAGAGCGTCCTCCTCAAACACATCGTCGGCCTCTTCGATCCGGACGCCGGAGACATCCTCGTCGATGGGATCTCGGTACCTTCGGCCGACCGGGCCGAGATGGCCGCCGTTCGCACCAGGACCGCCTACGTGTTCCAGAATTCCGCCCTCTTCGATTCCATGACCGTGCGCGGGAACCTGCTGATGGGCCTCCCACCCGGTTTCTGCCGCGGCCGCGCGGCCAAATGCGAGGAACTGGTCCGGGCGGCGCTCGATCACGTGAACCTCGAGCCGGAAGTGCTGACGCTCCTGCCGGCCGAACTCTCCGGAGGCATGCAGAGGCGGGTCGCCATCGCGCGCGCCATCATCGGCAAGCGCCGCTACGTCCTGTACGACGAGCCCACGACGGGACTCGATCCCGTCAACGCGACCCGCATCAACCGCCTGATCGCGCGCGTGAGCGAGGAAGTCGATGCGACGAGTATCGTCGTGACCCACGACGTGGAGTCCGCCTTCTTCCTCGCCGACCGGATCGCCCTGCTCGCGGACGGGGTCGTCGCGGCGGAGGGTACGCCACAGCAACTGCGCGAGACCGACAACCGGGCGGTGCGCGAGTTTCTCGACGCGGCGCCCGCACGGGGCCCCGCGTGAGGGATCCGGGGCTGCGCGACCACGGCGCCGAGGTCCGGGTCGGCGCCTTCGTCATCCTGACGGCGGCCGTCATCGTCGCGGGGCTGTTCTGGATATCGGGTTCGCCGTTCCGAGGCCCCACCATCCGCGTGTGGGGGATCGCGGAGAACGCGAACCGGATCGCGACCGCGTCGCCCGTCCTGCTGCGCGGGGTGGAGGTCGGCACCGTGGACGAGGTCGCGCTCGAAGCGGAGCGCGTCGTCCTCACGATGACGCTCTCCACGCGCGTCCAACTGCCGGCGGACACGCGGGGCACGATCCAGCCGGATGGGTTCCTGGGCCAGCAACTCGTCGAACTCACGCCGGGGACGAGTGCCCGGGCGCTGGCGGACGGCGATACGCTCTCGCTCGACCGCACATCCGACCTCACATCGCTGGCCTCGACCCTCGGGGACGAGGTGGGCTCCCTGATCGGCGAGCTGGAGACGCTGCTCGGCGGCGGCCTGGCCGAGAATGTCTCCGCCGGGTCGGAGGCGTTCACGCTCGCGATGCGCGAACTCGCCGGGATTCTCGAGACGGAACGGGCGTCGATCGGCAGCCTGCTCGCCAACATGGACACCCTGTCGAACCGGCTCGCGGGGATGACCGGATCCGAGGAAGTCGATCGCACGCTGGCCAACCTCGACACGCTCTCGACGCGGCTCGCCGCCGCCAGCACGGACTTCTCGGCCGCCGGCCGGTCCCTCGCCGAGATCGCGCGGGGGTTGGAAGGCGGCGAGGGAACGCTCGGAAAGCTCCTGCGCGACGATGCGGTCCACGATGAACTGCTGGAGACGCTGGGGACGCTGCGCGCCTCGGGCGAGGAACTCGCCCTCCTCCTGCGGGATATCCGCGAACGGCCGGATCGCTACCTGACGGACCTCAAGGTCTCGGTCTTCTAGCGGCGGTGCCCGGGCGCCGGGCTAGAGGCCGGTGGGGACGTCGAAGAAGGTGTGCTCCGCCCCGAAGTGCTCCGCCGCGCGCTTCGCCAGGGCCCGGACACCCAGCGTCTCCGTCCCGTAGTGGCCGGCGTAGATCACGTTGATGCCGAGTTCCATCGCCTCGTGGTACGTGTGGTGGTTCCCCTCGCCCGTGAGGAAGGTGTCGGCGCCCGCCACGGCGGCGGACTCGATCAACGAGCCCGCGCCGCCCGTGACGATGGCGAGCCGCGACACGCGTTCCGGGCCCCCGGCAATCACGATGGGGGTGTGCCCGCACACGGTTTCGGCCCGGGCCGCGAGTTCGCTCCGGGACGCCTCGACCGCGCCGATGACGCCGATCCCGTCATTCCCCTTGAAGGAGCCGAACGGTTCGACATCCGCGACGCGGAGTTCGGCGGCGAGGAGGACGTTGTTGCCGATCCGCGGGTGCGCGTCGAGCGGAAGGTGCGCCGAGTACAGCCCCATCCCGCTCTCGAAGAGCCGGCGGAAGCGCTCGTACGCGGGGCCGACGAAGGGGCGCAAGCCGCCCCAGAACAGCCCGTGGTGGACCATCAGAAGCTCGCATCCGGCCTCGGCGGCGAGGTCGATCGTGGCCAGGCAGGCGTCGGTGGCGGCGCCGATGCGCGCCACGGGGCGGCGTCCATCCACCTGCAGACCGTTGAGGGCGGATGGGTAGTCCTCGATCTCGGCGACGCGCAGAAGGTCGTCCGCCCAGGCCGCGACCTCGCGGCACCCGGCGCGCCCCCCCGCCCCACCGCCGCTCGCGCCGCGAGATCCAGGCACGGCGGCTACTCCCACTCGATGGTGGCGGGCGGCTTGGAGGACACGTCGTACGTCACGCGGTTCACCCCCTTCACCTCGTTGATGATGCGGTTCGAGATGCGGCCCAGCACGTCGTGCGGGAACTGGAACCAGTCGGCCGTCATCCCATCCAGCGAGGTCACGGCGCGCAGCGCGACGACGTTCTCGTACGTGCGCGCATCGCCCATCACGCCGACCGACTGCACGGGCAGCAGGATGGCGAACGCCTGCCATATCTCGTCGTAGAGCCCCGCGTCGCGAATGCCCTCCAGGTAGATCGCGTCCACTTCCCGCAGCGTGGCGAGCTTCTCCCGCGTGACGTCGCCCAGGATGCGGATCCCCAGACCCGGCCCCGGAAACGGGTGGCGCCCCACGATCTCCTCCGACAGGCCGAGCTCGCGACCCACGGCGCGCACCTCATCCTTGAAGAGTTCACGAAGGGGCTCGATGAGTTCGAAGGGGTGATCCGGGCGGAGTCCACCCACGTTGTGGTGCGACTTGATCTTCACCGATGGTCCCCACACGGAGACGGATTCGATCACGTCGGGGTAGAGCGTTCCCTGCACCAGGAAACGCGCGTCACCGTGCCGGGCCGCCGCCTCCTCGAACACGTCGATGAACGCGTGGCCGATGATGACCCGCTTCTCCTCGGGCTCCTCGACGCCGGCAAGGCGGTCGATGAAGAGATCCGCGGCGTCGACGACCTCGAGCCGCATCCCCATGCGTTCGCCGAACACCGCCTCCACGGCATCGCGCTCGCCTTTCCGCAGCAGGCCCGTGTCGACGAAGATGCAGGTGAGCCGGTCTCCCACCGCCCGCTGTACGAGCGCGGCGGCGACGGAGCTGTCCACGCCCCCGGAGAGTCCGCAGATCACGTGTCCGTCCCCCACCGTCTCGCGCACCGCGGCGAGCTGGTGATCGATGATGTTCGCGGCGTTCCAGCTCATCTCGCAGCCGGCGATCTCGAACAGGAAGTTCCGCAGCATCTCTCCGCCGCGGGTCGTATGGGCGACTTCGGGGTGGAACTGCACGCCCCAGATCCGCAGCTCCTCGGACCGGATCGCGGCGATGGAGTTCTCGGTGGTCGCCGAGACCTCGAAGCCCGGCGGCAGCGCGTGCAGGGAGTCGCCGTGGCTCATCCAGACCTGGGTGGGCTCGCCGTCGGCAAACCCGCGAAAGAGGGGGTCGGTCGACCGGACCCTGAGTTCGGCCCGTCCGTACTCCCGCCGCTCGGCCTGCTGCACCTCGCCCCCGACGAGATCCGCCACGAGCTGCATGCCGTAACAGATCCCGAGGATCGGGACGCCCATGGCAAGGGTCTCGGGATGGGCCGTGGGGACGCCTTCGTCGTACACGCTCGCCGGCCCTCCGGAGAGGACGATGGCCGCCGGATCGTAGCGGCGGACCCACGCGGGGCTCCGCGTCGGCGGATGCACCTCGCAGTACACCCCCTCCTCGCGAATGCGCCGCGCGATGAGCTGCGTGAACTGGGACCCGAAATCGAGGATGAGAACGCGACTCACCTCACATACTCCCCTTTCGCTTCGGCGGAGGGCGGCCCGGTCAGGGTCTCGATCGCGACCTCCCGTTCCTCGCCGGAGGCCATGTCGCGGAGTACCGCGACGCCCCGCTCCGCTTCCCGCGGCCCCAGCACGACGGCGCGACCGGCGCCCACCTGGTGGGCGGCCTTGAACTGGCGTCCGACTCCGCGCGGGCGGAGGTCGTAGAGCACCCGCCGTCCCCGGTCGCGCAGCGCGCGGGCGATGCCGAGCGCCAGCGGACGCTCCGCGTCGGAAACGCATACGATGTAGTCGTCCACGCGACGGGTCGCGACGGGCACGAGGTCCCGGTCCCTGAGCAGTTCCGTGAGGACCACATCCCCCATGCCGAAGCCGAGCGCCGGAAGATCCACGCCTCCCAGCGCCTTCAGCAGATCATCGTAGCGGCCGCCCCCGCAGATCGCGCGCAGTTCGTCGCGGCGGTCCCATATCTCGAACACGGTCCCGGTGTAGTAGGCGAGTCCGCGGACCAGCCCCGCGTCGAACCTGGCGAAGTCGGCGAAGCCCGCCGCACCGAGATGCGCGAACACGGTCGACAGCCGGTCCGCCGCCTCGGCGATCGCTTCGTCCCCCTCGTGCGCCGCCGCCAGTTCCTCGAGCGGGAGCCGGATGGCCGCCAGCAGGCGCGTCGCCGCTTCCATCCCCACGCCATGCTCCGCGAGCCGCCCGCGGACCCCGTCCTCCCCCTCCTTCTCAAGCCGGTCGAGGGCGCCGAACACCGGGACATGGTCCTCGCCGGAGATTCCGTGCGCGTCGAGGAGCGCGCCGATGAGGCGCCGGTCGGAGATGCGGACCACGATGTCCGCGGCCCCCAGGCCGAGTTCGCGCAGCGCGTCGATCCCGGCGCTGATGATCTCCGCGTCGGAGAGCGGATCCGTCTCGCCGACGATGTCCATGTTGAGCTGGAAGTGCTCGCGGAGCCGGCCGCGCTGCGGCCGCTCGTAGCGGAAGAGCTGCGGGATCGAGAACCAGCGTACCGGCTTCGCAAGCCCGGCGGCGCGGGTGGCGATCATGCGCGCGAAGGTGGGCGTCATCTCGGGCCGCAGCGCCACCGCCCGCCCCCCCTTGTCCTCGAACTCGTACAGCTGGCCTACGATCTCTTCGCCCGACTTCCGCGTGTAGAGTTCGAGCGCCTCGAGCGGCGGTCCGTCGTACTCCGTGAATCCGTAGCGGGCGCCGACCCGCCGCCAGGCCGAGAAGATGTGTCGGCGAAGCGCGAGTTCCTCGGGAAAGAAATCTCGAAAACCGGTCAGGCCGCGGATTTCCCCGGAACTCACGGCCCCGGCAGTCCGAGGAGTGTCGGCGGGCCGAAGCGCGTCGGCGGCCCGCCGCAGGAGGCTCGCGTCGCTAGCTCGCCGCGCAGTATTGGTCGTACGCCTTCGTGAGGTCGGCCGCGATATCGCGCGCTTCGCGACCCTCGATCTGGTGCCGCTCGAGCATGAACTGCAGCTCCCCGTTCGAGAGCAGCGCGAGGGACGGCGAGGAGGGTCGCACGCCGGTGAAGTACTGCCGCGCACGCGCCGTCGCTTCCACGTCCTGCCCCGCGAAGACCGTGACGACGCGGTCGGGCTGCTTTCCGTGGCCCATGGCCATCGCCACGGCGGGCCGCGCGTTGCGCGCCGCGCAGCCGCAGACGGAGTTCACGACGACGAGCGTCTCCCCGCCGGCCCCGAGGGCCTCGTCCACTTCATCGGAGGTTGTCAGCTCACGCACGCCGAGGCGGGTGAGTTCCTCTCGCATCGGTTGTACCAGCCTGGGGTCGTACAGCATCTCTTATTCGTCTCCTGTCCGTACGCGGGCGAGTTCCGGCAATGCCCGGGCCTCGCCCACGGTCGTTGCGGATCCCGTGACCAGCAGCGTTCCCGCACCGGCGAGGGTCAGCCCCCGCGAGACCGCCTCCGCCACGTTCCGGCACACGATCGATTCGACACCCTGTTCCCGCGACAACCACTCCCTCGCCCGGGACGGGTCCCACCGTCTCTCCACGGGGACGGCGGGTCGAGTCAGAATCATAGTGTCGCTGTCAAGCGCGAGTCGGGCCAGCGTTCCCTTCCAGTCCTTGTCGGCCAGCATGCCGGCCACGGCGACGAGCGGCCGCGGCAGCGACAGTTCCGCCAGCGTCTCGCAGAGTACCTGGATGGCCGCCGGATTGTGCGCGATGTCGAACACGCAGCCCGGACGTCCGGCCTCCGGAGGCCGGACCTCGAAGCGGCCGGCCACGTACGCCCGCGCGATCCCTCGGCGCGCGGAACTTTCCTCCGGCGGACAGCCGGAGCAGTCCAGCAGCAGGAGGGCCAGCGCCGCGTTGTGCGCCTGGTGCCGGCCCGGGAGGCCCGTGGCAAGCTCCACGCCGTGGGGACGCAACCTCGAAACGTATCGGAAACGCGTCCCCGGGGGATCGGCCCGCACCGTGATGTCCGACACTTCCGCATCCCTCCCGAGCCGCGCCACCGGCGCTCCGACGCCACGCGCGAGCTGCTCGAGCGCCGCGAGCGGACCCGGGTCGATGCGGCCCAGACACGCCGGCGCGCCCGGCTTGAAGATCCCTCCCTTCTCCCTCGCGATCTCCTCGGGAGACCCGCCGAGCCATTCCGTGTGGTCGAGGCCGATCGGGGTAATCGCCGTGCCGGCGGGACGAAGCACGTTCGTCGCGTCGAGGCGGCCGCCGAGCCCGGTTTCGACAACCGCCACCTCCACGCCGCACTCCGCGAAGCAGGTGAAGGCGAGCGCGGTGGTCAACTCGAAGTACGTGCAGGCCGCGGCCGCGTCGCAACCGATGACCCGGGCGGCGGCGGACTGAAGCGCCGGCTCCTCCACCCAGGCCCCGTCGACCAGAAACCGTTCCCGAACGTCCTCGAGGTGCGGCGAAGTGTAGAGGCCCGCGCGGGTGCCGCCGTCTTCGAGCACCGACGCCGCGAAGCACGCGGTCGAACCCTTGCCGTTCGTGCCCGCGATGTGGAGAGCCTTGAAGCTTCGTTCCGGCCGGCCCAGCTCCGCCAGGAGCGCCTCGATCCTGTCCAGGCCCCAGCGGATCGTGGTGGCCGGGCGGGGATCGAACAGAGCCGCGAGGGCGTCCCCGCCCTCGGTCAGCACATGTGATCCAGGAGGCTTGCGAGGGCGCCGCGCATCTCCGGACGCGGGACGATGCGGTCGATCATCCCGTGCTCCTCCAGGAACTCCGCGGTCTGGAACCCCTCCGGAAGGTCCTGCCGGATCGTTTCCTTGATCACGCGCGGGCCGGCAAAGCCGATCAGGGCGCCGGGTTCCGCCAGGATCACATCCCCCAGCATCGCGTAGGATGCCGTCACCCCGCCCGTGGTCGGGTTCGTGAGGACGCTTACGTAGGGGATGCCCGCGCCCGCGAGTTGATCGAGCGCGGCCGCCGTCTTCCCCATCTGCATGAGGGAGAGAATCCCTTCCTGCATCCGCGCGCCGCCGGAAGCGGAGATGATGATGAGCGGCACCCGTCGCTCGAGGGAGCGGTCGGCGAGACGGCGGATCTTCTCGCCCACCACCGACCCCATCGATCCGCCGATGAAGCGGAAGTCCATGGTCCCCAGGTGGACTTCCCTGCCTCCGATCTCGCCGCGCCCGGTTCGGATCGCATCCTGGTCGCCGCCGCGCTGCTCCGCCTGCGCGATGCGCTCGGCATAGCTGCGGGAATCGACGAATCCGAGCGGATCGGCGGAGCGCAGATGCTCGTCGTGGAGTTCGGCGAGGCCTCCGCCGTCGAGCAGCATGGCCTCGTAGGACTCCGCGGTGATGCGAAAGTGATGCCCGCAGCTCGGACAGACGTGGAGGTTCTCCTCCAGCCGTCCGCTGTAGAGGATCTCGCCGCACCCGGCGCACCGATCCCACACATCGCCCGGAAGCTCACGTTTCTGTGAAACCAGCTTGCGCTTCGGTTTGCTGAACCAGGACACTCAGGCCTCCCACGCCACGCGCTGTACGATCCCGAAGCCCGCGTAGAGAACGAGCAGGAAGCTCCCCCCGTAGCTGAGGAGCGGCAAGGGCAGTCCGGTCACGGGCATCATGCCGACCGCCATCCCCAGGTTCACCACGATGTGCGTCAGGAGTACCGCAAACAGGCAGAAAGCGATCAGGCTTCCGAACCGGTCGTCCATCGAGGATGCCACCCGCAGCACGCGCCAGAGGAGGAAGGCGAAGAGCACCAGGAACAGCATCACGCCGATGAATCCGAACTCCTCCCCCACGACGGAGAATATGAAGTCCGTATGCTGCTCGGGAAGGAAGGCGAGCCGCTTCTGCGGACCGTTCGCGAAGCCGGCGCCGAGGAGTCCGCCGGAGCCGATGGCGACCTTCGACTGGATGAGATGCCATCCGGCGCCGAGGGGATCGATCTCCGGATCCAGGAAGACGAGAAGCCGGTTCCGCTGATAGTCGGCGAGCGAATCCCACAGGCGGAGCGTGAGCGCGCCCGCGAAGACGTTCGCGAGGAGCACGCCCACCGCCTCGAGGATGAAGAGGCGGTGCACGTACAGGCAGGCCGCGACGATGAGGAAGCCGAGGCCCCACGCGATCCAGTTGAAGCCGAGCAGGAGGCTGAGGCCCGGCGACGCGAGCAGGAAGATCTTGGGCAGCGGTACGCCGCTCCAGAACAGCGCAGCGAGGAAGAGCGCCCCGAAGATCATGGCGCTCCCAAGGTCGGGTTGCAGCAGCACGAGGGTGAACGGGACGAGGGTGATGACACCGGGCTTCCAGAACTCCAGCAGCCGGTCGTACGGTCCCTGCGCGCCTCCCATCACGCGCGCCAGCATGAGGATCGTCCCCAGCTTCGAGACTTCGGCCGGCTGGAGCCGCCCCGGGCCGAGTTCGAGCCAGCTGCCGTTCGGGCCCGTCCCGATGAAGAACACGAGGATGAGGAGGAGCACCGTGAGCCCGTAGACCCACGGCGCAAGCCATTCGAGGAAACGCAGGGAGAAGCGGGAGGTCACGGCGAGCGCGACGGTCGCCACGCCGAACCAGTAGAGCTGTCGTACCCAGATCCCTGTGGCCAGCGATTGCACGTCGACCTGTCCGGCCGAGTAGATCATCGCGATCCCGAGCCCGGTCATGAACAGGACCAGCGCCAGAAGCACCGGATCGCCCACGCCGGGGATGCGCAGGCGGTCGATCATCCGCCCGCCGGCGCCGTCAGCGCTGCCCTCGGACGGACACCGGGCGTGTCCTCCGGCGGCAAACCGAGCGTTTCGAGGTGGCGGTCCACGATCCCGGACGCGAGCGGCACGGCCAGCGACGGGGCCCCGTCCGGGTGCCCGTGCTCCACGATCGCCGCGATCACGATGCGGGGATCCCAGGCGGGCGCGAACCCCACGAACCAGGAATGGGGCTCGCCGTGCGGGTTCTGGGCCGTGCCGGTCTTGCCGGCCAAAGTCCAGCGCGCCAGGCGGCTGCCGTACGCGGTGCCCCCGGGTTCGTTCACGACGCGCGCCAGCGCGTCGACGAGTTGCCGCCGCTGGACGTCGGGGAGATCGAACGTCCAGTCAACGCGCTGCTGCGCGAGCATCTCATCCCGCACGAGGTGAGGTTTTACGGGTGCCATCCCCGTCGCCAGCGCCGCGTAGAACTGGGCCATCGACAGCAGCGTCTGCGCGTTTTCGCCCTGCCCGATCGCGAGATTCCACACGACGGCTTCGGTCCACCCGCCGGGCCCGAACCGCTCGTCGTACCACCGTCGGGAGTCGGGGAAGAGGCCCGGCCTCTCGTTCGGGAGGTCGATCCCGGTCGCGCGTCCGAAGCCGAACTCCCCGACCCCCGCGAGGAGCGGGTCGAGACCGATCCGCTGCCCGGCCTGGTAGAACCAGACGTTGCACGAGTGCTTGATCGCTTCGGAGAGGTTCAGGCGGCCGTGTCCGCTCGTCAGCCAGCAGCGGAAGCGGCGGGTGTGGTAGTTGAGTCCGCCGGTGCACGCGGACGGGTGGTACGTATCGATCGCGAGGTCCGCCGTCTTCATCCCGATGGAGGACATGACGAGCTTCCACGTGGATCCCGGCGGGTAGGAAGCGTTGGAAACCCGGTCCAGCATGGGCTGGTCCGGGTGTTCGCGAAGGGAATTCCACAGATCCAGGGGGATGCCGCCGATGAATGCGTTGGGGTCGAACGTGGGGTGGCTGTAGAGCAGGAGCACCTCGCCGGTCACCGGATCCAGCGCCACGACGCCGCCCCGCATCCCTTCCGGAAACACCGAAGCCGCGTACACCTGCAGGTCGAGATCGATGCCGAGATGCAGGTCCTCTCCGGGCACCGGAGCCTGCGCCTGGGCGACCCCCAGGTCCCGCACGACCGTACCCAGGGCGTTCACTTCCGTGTAACGGATCCCGTTCCGCCCCGCCAGCCGGTGCTCGTACTGCTGCTCCAGCCCCGTCTTCCCGATCGACTGGCCGGATTCGTAGCCCGCATATTCGGACCGAGCCAGTTCCTCCGGGCTGATTTTCCCGACGTATCCGATCATGTGCGCGACAGCGGGCCCTGCCGGGTAACGTCGGCGCGGCCTCTGATCCACGACGACGCGCCGGAACCGGGGCCGACGTTCCTCGATGAACGCGACCTGCTCGAAGTTCGCGTTCTCGCGCACGACCAGAGCCTCGCCCGGACGTTCCCGGTTGCGCGACAGCAGCGCGGCGCGCCGCTCGGGCGACAGGTCCAGCCGCTCAGCGAGGCGATCGAGTCCGACCGCGATGGAGTCGCGGGGCCCGGGCAGCATCGACACGTCGTATCCCGGCACGTTGTCGGCAATGGCCCGTCCATACCGGTCGTAGATGGTCCCGCGCGGGGCCGGTACGGTGATGGTCCGCAGCCGGTTCTCGCTCGACAGGAGCGTGTACAACTCGGTGCTGAAGATCTGCAGATTGATGAACCCGGCGGCGACGATCGAGAGGCAGAAGAAGATCGCGCCCGCCGCCCAGCGGCCTCGCTGTTTCCGGATCGCGCGGTGTTCGTTGTCGCCCTTCACATCCTCCCCTTCACCTCGTGACGGCCGACACCAGTTTCGCCGCGGCCCAGCAGACCGCCGTGGTCAGCGCGGCCGATCCGGCGCCGTGGACGAGCAGGACGCCCGCCGACGAATCTCCGCCGACGAAGACGGTGACCGCAAACCGCAGCAACCACGTCCCGAAGAAGACGAAAACCGGCGTCGCGTAATCCGAATCCGAATAGATCAGGCCCCGCACCCAGCCGACGAGCGCCCCCGTCAGCGAAAAGAGTAACATCGTGAGGCCCATCGGTCCCAGTGAGATCGATGCTTCCATGAGGCCGATCACGCACCCGAAGCCGGCGGCCCGCCCCCAGCGGAGCTGGAGCGAACTCAGAATCAGCCCGCCGGCCACCAGGTCGGGCGCGATCGGCCATCGGCTCCACAGCGGGTGCAGGGTGAAGTGCAGGACCAGCAGGAGTCCGGCGACGAACCACTTCCCCGCCGGACTCACCGAGGGGCCGGGGCCGTGTCCGCCGGCGCAGGCTCGGGTTCCACCGGAGCGGACGCCGTGTCCGCCTCGACGCTTGCCGGTAACGCCGGTCGATTCCACACGAACACGTCGCGGACCTCTTCCGGACGCACGGATGGCTCGACGACATAGCGCTTCATCCAGCCCGCCTCCGGCTCGTCGGGTTCGCGGATGCGCCCCACCGGCACCCCCGGCGGATAAACGCCGGCGATACCCGTCGTGACCAGCAGAGTCCCGACGGGTATGTCCGCCTGGAAGGGCGCACCCTCCAGGAGGAGCACCGGTTGCCCTCCGTCGGCGCGCAGCGGCCGCACGAAGCCCGACACCCCTTCCCCCTCGGCCAGAACGCTGACCCGAAAGTCGGGATGGCTCCAGAATTCGCCGCGTCCCCCCCGTCCGTGCGGGGCTCTCACGACCCCGACCAGGCCGATGCCGGTGAAGACGCCGACGGGAAACTCACGACCCCGAAAATCGGGTCCCGACAACACGAACAGGTCCGGATTGCCGACGTGAGGGCGTCCCGGGTAGACGACCGCCGGCGCGACCGATCCGGCCGGGAGCCCGCCAAGATCCCGGGCGGACGACGCGTCCTCGACCGGCGCGGTCCGGTCCCTGTAGCGCAGCAGGAGTTCCGTGAGGGAATCCCGTTCCGCAAGCAGGCCCTCGACGCGACTCTCGATCTGGCCCCGCTCCGCGCCGAGGCGATGGAGCAGCAGGAACGGGTAGAGCGCGGTCGCGCGGACCGCGGACTCCACCTGGCTCTGGTGTGCGCTGGAAAGGCCCGCGGCGATGCCGCTGAAGATGAGGGCGAGGGAGAAGACGACGACATCGAGCGGCCCGCGACCCGGCGGCCGGACGCCCTGATAGCTCACGGGCGGCGATTCAGCAGGGGGGCGGCGTCAACTCGTGAGAACTCCACGATACCGTCCGAATTCCTCGAGGATCTTCCCGCAGCCCCGAACGACGCAGGTCAGCGGTTCCGCATCGACATGGATCGGGAGCCCCGTTTCTTCGCCCAGCAACGTATCCAGCCCTCGCACGAGGGCTCCACCCCCCGTCATGACCACACCCCGGTCCACGATATCGGAGGCGAGTTCCGGCGGCGTGATCTCGAGCGCCCTCCGCACCGCGGCGACGATCTGCCGGATCGGCTCCTGCAGACACTCCCGGACCTCGGCCGAATGGACCCGCACGGTCTTCGGAATGCCGGAGACGAGGTCCCGGCCCTTGACGAGCATCTCCTTGTCGTCGTCCGTGGGATACGCCGATCCGATCTGGATCTTGACGGCTTCCGCCGTCGGCTCGCCGATGAGGAGGTTGTAGTTCTTGCGGAGGAAAGAGACGATCGTGGAGTCCAGCTCGTCGCCACCGACCCGGATCGACGTGTCCGCGACCGATCCGGAAAGCGCGATCACCGCGATCTCGCTCGTCCCGCCCCCGACATCGATGATCATGTTGCCCGCCGGCGTCTCCACCGGAAGCCCCACGCCGACGGCCGCCGCCATCGGTTCCGCCACCATGTAGACTTCCTTGGCGCCGGCGGCGTGCGCGCTGGACCGGACGGCGCGGCGCTCGAGTTCCGTGATGCCGGACGGTACGCCGACCACGACGAGAGGCCGGATCTTGAAGAGCCGCGTGGTCATCACTTCCTTGAGGAAGTAGCGGATCATCATCTCGGTGATGTCCACGTCGGCGATCACCCCGTCCTTCAAAGGCCGAACCGCTTCGATCCCGCTCGGCGTGCGGCCGAGCATGCGCTTGGCGGCGAGCCCGATCCCTTCGATGCGGCCGGTTTCCTTTCGGACCGCGACGACGGACGGTTCGTTGAGGACGATGCCCTCGCCTTCAACGTGTACGAGGGTGTTCGCGGTCCCCAGGTCCACTCCGATCTTGCTGATCGGCAGGAAGTTACCCCGTAGCGACCACTTCCCCATCTAGCAGGCCGCCCTTCCGGGCCGGCGCGGGATCGGTGGGCTGAAGGACACGGGCGGGACACCTCCAGGGCGGCGAATCGTACCGGAAACTGTCAATCCGGGTGAAGGACGCGGAAATGTAAACGTACTTTCGGACGCAGGAAAGTCGCCTCGCGGGACTGCCCGCTCCCGGCCGCCCGGACTCACGCGGAGAGCGACTCCAGGGGTGTGTATTCGAGATCGAACGCATGCGCGACGGCCTCGTACGTGACCCGTCCTCCCGCGATGTTGACCCCCAGGGCGAGATCCGGATCCTCGTCGCACGCAACCTTCCACCCTCGGTTCGCCAGGTGCAGGACGTAGGGGAACGTCGCGTTCGTCAGGGCCAGCGTGGAAGTCCTCGGTACGGCCCCCGGCATGTTCGCCACGCAGTAGTGGATGACCCCGTGGACGGTGTAGGTGGGGTCGTTGTGCGTGGTCGGGCGCGCGGACTCCACGCAGCCGCCCTGGTCCACGGCCACGTCGACGATCACGGAACCGTCCTTCATCCGCCGCAGATCGTCGTGCCGCACGAGCTTCGGCGCCTTCCCGCCGGGGACGAGCACGGCGCCGATCACGACGTCCGCCCGTTCGATCTGCTCGAGGATCGAGTGGCGGTTCGAGTAGAGCGTATCGACGTTGGCGGGCATGACCTCCGCGAGATACCGGAGACGCGGGAGGTTGACGTCGAGAACCGTCACATGGGCGCCGAAACCCGCCGCGATCGTCGCCGCGTTCGCGCCGACGACGCCGCCGCCGAGGATGACGACCTCGGCCGGGAGCACCCCCGGCACGCCACCCAGCAGGATCCCGTACCCGCCCGCGACGCGCTCCAGGTTCTTGGCCGCCTGCTGGATCGCCATTCGCCCGGCCACCTCGGACATCGGTGTGAGGAGGGGGAGTTCCCCCGTCGGAAGCTGGACCGTTTCGTAGGCGATCGCGACGCTGCCGCTCTCCAGCGTGTGGTGCGTGAGGCGTTCGTCGGCCGCGAAGTGGAAGTACGTGAAGATGACCTGGTCGGGCCGCATCCGGGCGTATTCGGATTCGATGGGCTCCTTCACCTTGACGATGAGTTCGGCCCGCCCCCATACCCGATCCACCGAATCCAGCACCTCGGCTCCCGCGGCGACGTACATGTCATCGGGAAAGCCGCTGCGCAGTCCCGCGTCGCGTTCGACGCACACGGTGTGTCCGGCCGCAACGAGCGCGGTCGCGCCGGCCGGAACCAGGGCCACACGACTTTCGTCCGCCTTTATCTCCTTCGGTACGCCAACGATCATTGGGTTCCCTCCCGGGGGGCCAGCTCGAGGGTCGCGAGCCGTTCGGGTGCGAAGTATGCGGCGGCTTCGAGACACTGGGCACGGCCGACCGCGTCGATTCTCGCCGCCACCTCGTCCAGAGTGCGGTACTCGTGGCCGTACAGGGCGATGCCGGCCAGCCGGTTCATGCGACTCGCAGGCGATTCGAGCGAGATCAGGAACTGCCCCTTCAGTTGGCTGCGGGTGTCGTCCAGTTCCTGGCGCGTCAATCCCTCCCGCGCCAGAAGGGCGAGTTCCCCCTCCACCGCCTCGCGGGCCTCCGCCGCCGTTTCGGGCCGGGTCCCGACGTAGGCGCCGACATGGCCCGCCTGCGCATGAAACCCGTGGAAGCTGTACACGGCGTAGGCGAGCCCGCGCGTTTCGCGGATTCTCTGGAAGAGTCGCGAACTCATTCCGCCCCCGAGGGCCGTCGCCGTGACGTGGATCGCGTAGCGAAGGGGATCGCGGTACGGAACGGAGAGTCCTCCCGTCACGATGTGCGTCTGCCGGCCGCCCTCGCGTCGCAGACACCGGAAGCCCGGCTCGCCGGTCGGCGCCGGCGGGTCCACGGGCGCGGGGCTGGCGGCCCGGCGAGGGAGCCACCGCGCCAGCCCCTCCACGAGATCGTCGTGCTCCACCGCTCCCGCCGCCGCCACGACCACGTTCCCCGGCCGGTACGCGCGATCGTGCACTTCCGCCAGCGCGGACACGGAAAGCGCCCGCACCGACGCGCGGGTGCCGAGGATCGGTTCGCCGTACGGATGCCCACCGTAGAGAGCGCGCGCGTGCTCCTCGAAGACGATGTCCTCCGGGACCTCCGCCGCGGCCGCGATCTCTTCCAGCACCACCTCGCGTTCCACGTCGAGGTCCCGTCCGGAGAGCCGCGGAAAGAAGGCGAGGTCACACAGCACGTCGAGCGCGACGCCGAGCGCCCCCGCCGGTATCCGCGCCTGGAAGGCGGTGAATTCGTGGGTGGTATACGCGTCCAGCGCGCCGCCGAGCCGCTCCACCTCCCAGGCGAGATCGCGGGCGGAGCGCCGGTGCGTCCCCTTGAAGACCATGTGCTCGAGCAGATGGGATGCGCCGCCGTGCTCGGCATCCTCATGAACGCGACCCTGCCGCACCCAGAGGCCGATGGCGACGGAGCGCACGGAATCCATGCGCTCGCTGAGCACGATGGGGCCATCCGGGAGGCAGGTTCGGACCACCTCCCGGTCGAGCCGGCCAGCCATCGGCCGCAGGTCCCGGGCCGGCCCGCGCGCAGGCGGGCCGGGACGCAACGCGGTCAGGCCTACTCGGCCGGGGCGAGGGCCGCCCGCCGCGAGAGCTTGAGACGGCCGCGGTCATCCACGGCGAGCAGCTTCACCTTCACCTCGTCCCCCGGGCTCACCACATCCTCCGTCTTGGCGGTGCGGCCTTCCTCGAGCTCCGAGATGTGGCACAGGCCCTCGACCCCGGGGATGATCTCGACGAAGGCACCGAAGTCCGTCGTGTTCTTCACGACGCCGCGGTAGATCCGCCCGACCTCCGGCTCCTGAACGATACCTTCCACCATCTCGCGCGCATGCTGCGCCCCCGCGCCCGAGGGCGCCGCGATGGTGACGGTGCCCGAGTCGTCGATGTTGACCTCGGTGCCCGTCTCCTCCTGGATCATCCGGATCGTCTTGCCCTTCGGCCCGATGACCTCGCCGATCTTCTGGGGGTTGATCTGCAGCGTGACGATCCGCGGCGCGTGCGGCGACATCTCCTCGCGGGCCGCTTCGAGCGTCTCGTTCATCGACGCGAGGATCCGCAGCCGGGCGTCGCGCGCCCGCGCCAGGGCCTCCCGCAGCGTGTCGACGGAGAGTCCGTCGGCCTTGATGTCCATCTGGACGGCCGTGATCCCGCGTTCCGTCCCGGCGACCTTGAAGTCCATGTCGCCGAGGGCGTCCTCCACGCCGAGGATGTCGGTGAGGATCTCGACCTGGTCGCCCTCCTTGATGAGCCCCATCGCGATCCCCGCGCACGGGGCCCGCATCGGCACCCCGGCATCCATGAGGGAGAGCGATCCGCCGCAGACGGAAGCCATCGAACTCGACCCGTTCGATTCCAGGATGTCGGAGACGACGCGGACCGTGTACGGAAAATCATCGTACGCCGGGAGGAGCGCCTGAAGCGCCCGCTCGGCCAGCATTCCGTGCCCCGTCTCGCGGCGGCTCGTACCGCGGAACATCCGCACTTCGCCCGTGGAGAAGCCGGGGAAGTTGTAGTGGAGCATGAAGGACTTCGAAGTCTCTTCGCGCACGTCCACGGAGTCGATGCGCTGTTCGTCCCGCACCGTCCCGAGCGTGGTCACGGCGAGCGCCTGCGTCTGCCCCCGCGTGAACAGCGCCGAACCGTGCGTTCGCGGCAGGAGGCCGACCTCGCACGTGATGTCGCGGACGTCGTTCATGCCGCGGCCGTCGATCCGCTCTCCGTCTTCGAGGATGCGCCGGCGCATCGTCTCCTTCTCCAGCTTTCGCAGAGCGGCGCCCACGTCGCCGCCGCAGTCGGGGTGCTCCGCTTCGAGTCGCGCCGTCACCTCTTCGCGGAGGGCGGACAGGGCGCGTCCGCGCTCCTCCTTGTCCGCGATCCGCAGCGCATCTCCCACGCGCCCGGCCGCCTGGTCGGTGACCTTCGCCACGACCTCCGGGTCGGGTCCGACGGACTCGTACTCGAACGTCTCCGCGGCTCCCGCCATCCGGACCAGTTCCCGCTGCAGCCCGATGAGTTCGACGATCGCCTCCTGTCCGACGCGCATCGCCTCGAGGAACTCGTCTTCGGTGGCTTCCAGACACGCACCCTCGACCATCACGATCGAGTCCTCGGAGCCGGCGACGACGATCTCCAGGTCGCACATCTCGAGGTCCTCGAAGGTCGGGTTGACGAGCCACTCGCCCTCCCGGCGGGCGACCCGCACGCCGGCGATGGGACCGCCCCACGGGATCGGCGACAGGAGGAGGGCCGTCGAGGCCCCGAGCATGCCGATGACGTCGGCGTCGTTCTCCTGGTCCGCGGAGATGATGAAACAGACGACCTGGGTGTCGTTCCGGTAGTCCGCGGGGAAGAGCGGCCGGAGGGGCCGGTCGATCTGCCGCGCCGAGATCGTCTCCTTCTCGCCGGGCCGCGTCTCCCGCTTGATGAACCCGCCGGGAAACTTGCCGGCGGCGTAGGTCTTCTCACGGTACTCGACCGTAAGGGGGAAGAAGGGGAGGTGCGTGGGCTTGCGGTCCGCCGTGGCGGTAACGAGCACTGCGGTCTCCCCGTACTGCACATAGACGGCGCCATCGGCCTGCCGGGCCATTTTGCCCGTCTCCAGGATCAGGGGCCGTCCGTGGAATTCAGTTTCGATTCGGTGTGTCATTCTCTTTTTTCTCTTCTTTCTTCGGGTGTGGCGCCGCGGGATTCCGCGCGCCGCGCCGGCCGTTCACCGGGCCGGACGCTCATGGTTTTCTTTTCAGCTGGTTTCTTTTCAGCCTTGCATCAGCTTCTTCGATCTTCTTCGATTCAGCACCCCGGTCGGGGGGATCCGGCGCGGTACGAGGGAAGGAAAGCGGGGGACCCGACGATGCGGGCCGGCGGAGGCGGAAGCTGCGCAGCCGGGCGGCGCCTCAACGGCGTAGCCCGAGCTCCTCGATGACCGTTCGGTAGCGGTCGAGATCCGTCCGGCGGAGGTAGTTCAACAGTCGACGGCGCCGACCAACCATCTTCAGCAGTCCGCGTCGACTGTGATGATCCTTCGGATGATCCCGGAAGTGCCCGGTCAACTCTTCGATGCGGGCCGTGAGCAGTGCGATCTGCACCGGAGCCGACCCCTGGTCGTTCTCGCGCCGCGAGAACTTCTCTATGATTCCCTGCTTCTCTGTTTTTTCCACGTCTCTCTATTGTCCCTCGATCCGCCGCCCCGCTTCAGACCGCGGAGCGACCGGCAAGATGGCGAAGCCCCGCCGTGCCGTTTCACATACAGTCCACCAAACTAGAATCGGCACGCGTGGCTGTAAAGGTGCGGCGCCACGCGGTACTCGGATTACCCGTCCGCTCACAGGGCAGCGAGAATGGCGGCAGCCGCCATCTCCAGGGCAAGGCAGGTCGAGGCCCAGGCGATGAACGGGGGACCGCGGCCGACTCCGAGGGTCGACAGGAAAGCGCCCTCCCCCCGCCGGAGATGGTCGATCCACGAGAGAAGGACGCAGATCCCGACGACAGGTATCGTGACGCCCGCGGCCCACAGGGACGGCGTGCCGCCACCCGCACGCAGGGGCGTGCCCACCGCCGCCCCGAAAGCGGCCATCACGAGCCGGACGATGATCCAGATCGCCACCGCAGAGCCGGCCATCGGCAGCCAGATGCGGCGCGCGCGGCCCGGCCGGCGCGCCGGGGAGACTCCGGAGCCGACGTCTACGGCCCGACCGCGGTCCGGGTCCGCCGGATGCGGTTTCGAACCCGTTTTCAGCTCCGTTCGGCCGCGGCGGCCGAGGTAGTCCCGGACAAACTCGGGATGTCTCCAGGTCTGTTCCGGAGTTCCCGTGACGCGGGTCCCTCCCGCCGTGATCCAGACCACCTCATCCGCGGCCTGCATGAGCAGCTCGACCTCGTGCCCCGTGATCAGCACCGCCGCGCCACGTCCGGCCGCGTCGCGCAGGGCGCGGACCGCCCGCTGCTGGTCGGCCGGGGCCAACCCGGTGAGGGGCTCGTCGGCGATCAGGCACAGAGGGTTGCGGAGGAGTCCGAGCGTGAGCTCCACGCGGCGCCGCTCCCCGCCCGAGAGTTCGCGCACCCGGCTGCCGAGGAGCGGGGACACGTCGAGCGGATCCAGGTCGGTCAGTCGACGAGCCTCCGGGAATGCCGCGGCCAGCGTGGTCAGGTGGGCGTGAACGCACCGACGCGGAACGGCCAGTCCCGCCGCGGGCACGAAGCACAGACCCTCGCGAGCCATGCGGGCGATCCGCGGGCGTAGCGTTGCCCGTCCGCGCCACCTGACGGCGCCGGTTTCCGCACCGAGAAGCCCGAGGGCACAGCGCAGGAGCGTGCTCTTCCCGGAGCCGTTGCGCCCGAGGAGGACCGTCACGCGCCCCGGCCACGCCTGGACCGAAGCGGCTCTGAGCACTTCCGCGGCACCGAATCGCTTGGCGAACCCCTCCGCCGCGAAGATCGGCTCGGCCGTCCGGGAAGAGGCTGTGCTCACATCCCGGGCGACATCGAGGAGGGGCAGGCGGGGCCGGCGAGGGCGGGCTCGAAGATGACGGCGCGGGCGATGCCGCCGTCCTCCCGAACGCCGAACAGGAGGGCGTCATCGCCCGTCCCCCGCAGCGCCTCGTCGCGCTGGATACGCGCGATGAGAGCTCCGCTGGCGGGATCGATCACGTCCAGGACGGTGTCGAGGAGCCGGTCGAGTTCCAGGGGAGACGGCGCGGCACCGGAGCTCGCCTCCCGGTTCTCGTCGGCGACCCAGGTGCCCGCCCACAGCAGGCCGCGGTCGAAACGAAGGCTGATGACGATGGAGGGAGCCGGCGCCGAGACGGGCGCCCCCGGCTGCGGCGGCCCGGGGTCAAACCACTCCGGGTCTCCGGCCAGGCGCGCGCGCGGCCCGCTCCCGCCCTCCGGATCCCACGCCTCGAACCCGTATTCCCCGGCCCGGGTCGTCCACACGCTGCCCTCCCCGTCCACCGCGACCGGGGCGCGGAAGAAGTTCACGACCCACGACTCCACCGGGGTGGCGCCGAGGCTGGCGGACCGTACTCCGCCGCGATCGACGATCTCGGTCGTCGCGCCGAGCACGTCGTCCACCTGTCCGAAACCGGACACGGCGTACCGCTCGCCACGGTCGATGACCGCGAAATCGAGCCCGTGGAGGCTTCGGATGTCTGTGGTTTCGATCCATCCTCCATCCGCGGACAGGAGCGTGATCCTGCGGTTGACGAGGTCGAGGATCCGCAGGCTGCCATCGGATCCGGGACGCATGCGGCCCGGGACGCGATACTCGCCGGGCCCGTCTCCGTTCCCTCCAAGGGTCTCCAGGAACGCGCCGTCGGAATCGAATACGAGCAGTTGGCCGCGGTTCTCGACGCTCGCGACGATGTATTCGCCCGCCGCGGTCCGGGTGATCTCCGGGCGGCTTCCGATCGTTCCCGGGTCGCCGGGATCGCCGAGACGCAGCACTTCCCGGAGCCGAACCGTGCAGTCCCCCGCCCGGTCCGCAATCGGCAGGAGCGCCTGGGCCGCCGCCGGCCGCGGAACTCCCGCACAGACGACCAGGATTCCCGTACAGACGACGAAGGCGATGAACCACGAATTGCGGGTCGATGCCGTCAGCTTGCCGCTCATCCGCCTCTTCCCCTGAAGTATTCGAGGCCGGTCGCGAGGTCCCGGCGCATCTGCGCGGCGAGATCGTCTCCCGACTCGTACGCGCGCACCTCGCGCAGCCGGTGGAGGACATCGACGATCACACGCTCCCCGTAGATGTCACGGTCGAAATCGATGAGAAAGAGTTCGATGGCCGGCGGAGCGTCCGCAAAGGTCGGCCGGGGCCCGAGGTGCAGCAGTCCATCGACCCGCTCGGAGCCCAGTGTAGCGCGCACCGCGTAGATGCCTTCCGCCGGAAGGAGTTTGTCGGGAGGCGGAGGCGCGAGGTTGGCGGTCGGAAAACCGAGCGCGCGGCCCCGCCCCAGCCCCCGGATCACCGTCCCGCGGAACGAATAGGGGCGGCCGAGGCCCGCGGCCGCGCCCTCCATGTCGCCCGACGCCACCTCCCCCCGAACCCGTGTGGACGAGATGGTCGATCCGTCGGTTTCGACGCCTCCGACGACCGAGACCTCGAACCCGTGGACTTCGCCCATCCGCTCCAGCACGGAGACGTCCCCGGCGCGTCCGCGCCCGAACCCGTGGTCGTACCCGATCACGACCTCCGCCGGACGGAAGCGCGGGACGACGATGTCCTCCACGAATTCTTCGGGGGAATAGCGGGAGAACTCGAGCGTGAAGGCGACGAACGCGGCGTAGTCGAGCCCGAGCTGGGCGAGGATCTCCTTCTTCTCGTCCGGCAGCGTGAGGAGCGGAGGGGCAACTTCCGGACGCACGACGCTCAGGGGGTGCGGGTCGAAGGTGAGGAGCACGGCATGACCGTTTCGTGCGCGCGCGCGCCGCCGAACGTCGCGCAGGATCGCCTGGTGCCCCAGGTGGACCCCATCGAAGGTCCCCATGGTGACGACGGTGCCCCGGACGTGGGGGGGGAGCCCGCTCACGCGGCGAACACCTTCTTCGGGTAGAGGCGGCCGTCGCGCTCCTCGGCGACGGCGAAGAGTTCGTCGGAGGCGCACAGGGCGACCGGGTTCGTGGAGCCGTCCGGCGAATCGGGCGTGCTCCGGGATGGCGGCAGCACATCTCCGCGCTCCACCGACCTCCCGTACCGGATCTCGTCCCGTTCCTCATCGTTCAGTTCGCGGCGCCGCAACCACGGCAGCGCCGCCACTTCCGGGCGCCAGGCGATGGACGCCTCGGCCACGGCCTCCCGCGCCGCGTCCGGAGACGTCGCGTCGTCCACTCCGAAGGGGCCGATCGCCGTGCGGCGGAGTGCGGCAAGGTGCGCCCCGGGTCCGAGGTCGCGCCCGATGTCACGGGCCAGCGCCCGCACGTAGGTGCCGGTGGAAACGCTCGCGCGGAAGCGGACCCGAGGGAGGTCGATGTCCGTGACCGCGATCTCCTGGATGGTCACCTCGCGTGCCTCGAGTGCGGGGCGCTCCCCGCGGCGGGCCAGCGCGTAGGCGCGCTCGCCACCGGCGTGGCGCGCCGAGTAGGAGGGGGGCACCTGTCGTCCGACGCCCTCGCGAGCCGCGAAGGAGGCCCGAATGGCCTCGGTATCCAACTCCCGCCAGCCGGCATCTTCCGATACGGTCCTCCCCGTGAGATCGTCGGTGTCCGTCTCCCGTCCCAACACCATCGTCGCGTCGTAGGATTTCGGGAGTCCGTGGTAGAGGTCGGCGAGCCGGGTGAACGACCCGACGAGCGACAGCAGGAGCCCCGTCGCGAAAGGATCGAGCGTCCCGGTGTGGCCGATCCGGCGCACGCCCAGCCTCCGCCGTACCCGAAGAATGATGTCGTGCGACGTCGCTTCGGCCGGCTTGTCGACGAGGAGCAGACCGGCTTCAGTCGTCACGCGGCCCCGCGTCCTCGCGAGCCCGGCGCAGCAGTTCCTCGATCCGGTTCGCGTGCTCGGGCGTTTCGTCGGGCAGGAAGCGGAACTCCGGGATCTTCCGCAGCCGGAGCGACCGGCCGAGTTCCCGCCGTATGAATCCCACCGCGTGTTCCAGCCCCTCGATTCCCTCCGACACATCCTCGTCCGAGCGAATGTAGACGGTCGCGAAGGAGAGATCCCGGGTCGCCCGCACGTCGGTCACCGTCACTCCGTCGAGACGGGGGTCCTTGAGCGATCCGAGCAGGAGACGCGTGAGTTCGCGCCGGAATAGTTCACCCAGCCGTTCGCTCCGGTGACGATGGGTCACGCGCTCCCCCGCCCCGGGTCGCCGGCCTTCACAGGAACTCGGTCTCCGACTCGATGACGTGGGCCCTCGGATCGGATTGCAGGAAGCGGTCGACGCGTCCGAGAACGGACTCCGCGTGCCGACGTTCGCCCGATACGACGCAGACCGTGATCTCGGCCATTGCGGCCCGGTCGCGGAGGCCGGTCTCGGCGGCGGAAACCCGGAACTTCACGATCGCGCGCTCGCGCAAGCCGCGGACCACCGAACGCTTCGCCTTGAGCGACCGGCAGCCCGGGAGGTGAAACACCCAGCGGCCCACCCCGATGACGGCCATGATGCCCCGCGGAAGGTCAGCCTGCCGGTGCTCCGGAGAGGGTGCGCGCGACCTCCACCACCTCGTAGCACTCGATCACATCGCCGACCTTGATGTCGTTGTAGTTCTCGATGGAGATGCCGCACTCGTACCCGTCTCTCACCTGGCGCACATCCTCCTTGAACCGCCTCAGGCTGTCGATCCGACCCTGGTAGATCTGGATCTGGTCGCGCAGGAGGCGGATCGGGAGGTTGCGCCGCATGGTGCCGGTCTGCACGTAGCAGCCCGCGATGGTCCCCGCCTTGGGGACGCGGAAGAGCTCTCGGATCTCGGCCATGCCGACCGTGACCTCGCGCTGCTCGGGCGCGAGCAGGCCCTCGAGCGCCAGACGGATCTCCTCGACCGCTTCGTAGATCACGTTGTAGATCCGGATCTCGATCGACTCGCGTTCCGCAGCGGCCGCCGCTCCGGCGTCGGGCCGGACGTGGAAGCCGACGATGATCGCCTCGGAAGTCGAGGCGAGGAGAATGTCGGACTCGTTGATGCCGCCCACCGCCCGGTGGATGACCTCGACCGAGACCTCGTCGGTCGACAGCCGTTCGAGGCTGTCGGAGAGCGCCTGTACCGAGCCGTCCGTATCGCCCTTGATGACGACGTTCAGACGTGCGCCCTCGCCCGCCTTGACCGCGGCGAAGACATCCTCGAGCCGCGTACCGGTCGCCCGGCGGCGGATGTCCTTCTCCCGCTCCAGTTGCTGCCGCCGCGAGACGATCTCGCGGACCCGCGCCGCGGACAGGACGATGAGCGAGTCGCCCGCCTGCGGCACGCCTTCGATCCCGAGCACCCGCACGGGGATCCCCGGTCCGGCGCTCGTGATCTTCCGGCCGCGCTCATCGAGGAGCGCGCGAACCCGCCCGCCATGGAGTCCGCAGACGAAATCCGCGCCGATCTCCAGCGTCCCCCGCTCCACGAGCACGGTGGCCACCGGACCCATGCCGCGGTCCAACTGCGCCTCGACGACCGTCCCCCTGGCTTCTCGCTCCGGATTCGCCTTCAGCTCGAGAATCTCCGCCTGGAGAAGAACCTTCTCGAGAAGGTCGTCCAACCCTTCGCCCGTCTTCGCCGAGACTTCCGCGCCGAGGATCTCGCCGCCGAAGTCCTCCAGGACCACCTCGCGCGCGAGGAGTTCCCTCTTGACCCGATCCACGTCCGCCGATGGGAGATCGACCTTGTTCACCGCGACGACGATCGGCACCGACGCGTTCCGGGCGTGGCTGATCGCTTCGATCGTCTGCGGCATCACGGAGTCGTCGGCCGCCACGACGAGGATCACGATGTCCGTTACTTCCGCGCCGCGCGCGCGCATGGCCGTGAACGCCTCGTGGCCGGGCGTGTCGAGGAAGGTGATCGTCCGGCCCTCCGAGAGAACCACGTGATAGGCGCCGATGTGCTGCGTGATCCCCCCCGCCTCCCCCGCGATCACGTTCGTGCTCCGGATACGGTCGAGCAGCGAGGTCTTTCCATGGTCGACGTGGCCCATCACGGTCACGATCGGCGGGCGGGGCACCAGCTGGCTCTCGTCCTCGGGCAGGCCTTCGTCATCGCTCGCGAGGTCCGCCTCGAACCCCTCCTCGCGGATCGCCGTGAAGCCGGCCTCCTCGCAGATGAGTTCGATCTGGCCGAAGTCGAGCCGCTGATTGATCGTCACCATGAGACCGAGGTTCTTGAACGCCGACGTGATGATGGCCTGCGGCGGAACCTCGATCAGATCGGCGAGCTCCGACACGGTGAGGAACTCGTTGACCCGGACCGTCGCCTTCTCCGTGCGCTGTTCGAGTTCGCGCTGCTCGCGCTCCGCCTCGCGCTGCTGTTGCTGCGTTTCGCGCCGCCGCTTCCGCGGCGAGGACTGGCCCATCGCGGCCAGCGTCTTGCGGAAGTTCTGCTGGACGGCGTTCCGGTCCACGCGCCGCCGTTTCTTCCCATCTCCACCGCGAGATTTCTTGCGCCCATCGACGGTGTAACCCTCGGCCGAGATTCGCACCTTGCCGCCGGGGCCCGCCGAGGCCCTGGGTGCCGAGGGGGCGGCGGGCGACGGCATGTCCCGGCGGACCGGCTTCGGCCGGCGCGCGGGGCGCGGCGGCGCGGCCGGCGCCTCCGCCTCCGGATCCGCCTCGGGCTCGGCGACTTCCGTCTCCGTCGGCTCGCCGACCTCGACGCTCGCTTCGGTCTCCGCCGACGCGGCCTCCTCGGGGGCGGCGATGTCGGCCGCCTCGTCGGGCTCCGGAGCGGCTTCGGCTGCAGGCTCGACTTCGGTCTCCGCCGGCGCGGCCTCGATGCCGGTGTCGGGCTCGACCTCCGTTTCGATCTCGACCTCGGCTTCGACCTGAGGCTCGACCTCCGCCTCGATCGCCGCCTCGATGGTCGCCGTCGCGGCCTCTTCCGGCGCCTCGGGGGAGGGGCCGACGCCTTCTTCGACGTCGACGTCAGGCGTCGCGGTGGTGAGCGACGCGGGCGCGGCCCGCCGCCGCCGACGGCGCCGCCGCACGGGGGCCGCGGTGCCGGTGACCGTCTCTCCCCTCCGTTCGCGTTCGAGCCGCGCGTGCAGACGCGCCACGCTCGCCGAGTCCACGCTCGACATGTGGCTGCGCACGGGCACCTCCATCTCCCGCAGCAACTGGATGAGGTGACTCGTGTCGAGTCTCAGTTCCTCTGCGACCTCGAAGACACGCTTCATTGTCCAGGCACCTGCCCTTCCGGGTCTCCGTACGACCCGGAGCTGTCGTCACGCCGCGAAGGCGTGCGCTCCCCTTCGAGAATCCGCTCCGCCAGCGCCGAATCCGTGACGCCGACGACGGCCACATCGTTCCGTCCGAGCGCCCGTCCGAGCGCCCGTCGACTCGCCACCGTTACACGCGACGCCCGCCGCGCCTGTGGCGTGAGGCGGTTCACCGCATGCCGCGACGCGTCGCCCGCGACCACGAGCAGGGCGAGTCTTCCCCTGCGCGCCGCGATGTCCACGGCCCGGGTTCCGAGCGCGACCCGGCCCGCGCGCGTCGCGATGCCGAGCAGGCTCAGCGTCCCGCCGCCGCGCTTCAGGCGGTCCCCTCGCCCGAGGCGGCCGTGCTCAGCGCATCGGCCGCCTCCGCGGAGGCCGGCTCCGGCGGCGCCTCCGCGTCCGCCGCGTCCGCCGGCGCATCGGCAGCCGTCTTCGCGGCCGCGGCGCCCTCCGCCTGCGCCTCGTCCACGACGGTCAGTTCATCGATGAGCGCTTCCAGCGTGTCCGCCTCGTCCGGCCCGATCCCCGGAACCTGAAGGAAGTCGCCCCGGTCCATGTCGAGGAGTCCGTAAAAGCTGCTGATTCCGGCCGCCTCGAGCGCCGCGAGCGTCGCGGGGGCGATCCCCTCGAGCTCGGAGAGCGGGAAGTCGGACATCTCGTATTCGTCATCGCCTCCGAACAGGCCGGCCTCTCCGCCGCGCTCCATCCAGTCACGGCTGGAATACAGGTCGATCTGCCAACCGATGAGCTGCGACGCCAACCGCACGTTCTGCCCGTTTCGTCCGATCGCCAGCGACAGCTGGTCCTCGTCCACGATCGCCGTGATGACGTGCCGCTCCTGGTCCGAGATCACCTTGGCGACCCGGGCCGGAGCCAAGGCTCGACGGGCAAAGATCTCCGGGTCCGGGTGCCACGGGACGATGTCGATCCGTTCGCCGCTCAACTCCGACACGACGGCCTGGACGCGCGACCCCTTCAGGCCGACGCAGGCTCCGACCGGGTCGACGGATTCATCCCGGGACGAGACGGCCACCTTGGTGCGGCCTCCCGCTTCACGGACGATCTCCTTGATGTCCACGATATCCTGGTAGATCTCCGGCACCTCGAGCGCGAACAGAGAGGCGACGAACTGGGGGTCCGCCCGCGAGAGGATGAGCCGCGGACCGCGCGGCGTCTCCTCCAGCAGCTTCAGCACGGCGCGGATCGGCTCGCCCTGGCGGAAGCGTTCCCGCGGGTTCTGCTCCCGCCACGGAATGATCGCCTCGGCTTCGCGAGACCGGTTCAGCATGACGACGAGCTTGCCGCGCTCGCTCGCCTGTACTTCGCCCGAAACGAGGTCCCCTACCCGGTCGTTGAACTCCATGCGGATCCGGTCTCGTTCTCCCTCGCGGATGCGCTGGATGATCCTCTGCTTGGCGGCCATGACCGCGCTGCGGCCGAAGTCCCTGAAGTCGACGGGGATCTCCATGAGATCGCCGACCTGGAAGTCGGGATCATCCCAGCGAGCCTGCTCGAGCGTCACCTCCCGGGCCGGATCCTCGACTTCCTCGACGACTTCCTTGAGGACGACGATCGAAATGTCGCCTCCATCGGTGACGTCGATTTCCGCTTCGACCGGACCGCCGAAACGACGGGCGAGCGCCGCGTGGATCCCTTCACGGATGAGATCATGCAGCTCCAGCTCCGTCAGCGACTTGTTCGCCGCCATCATGCGGAACGCTTCAACGATCGGGATCTGATCGCTCATTGCCTCTCTCTATCTCCCACCCACGCCTCCGGCCGCGTCCCAGTCGTAGACCAGGCGGGCGGAGGCCACGAGGTCCAGCGGGATCTCCACACGATCCCCTTCGATCTCCAGCGCGAACGTCCCGGGGAGTCCGTCCACCATCCCGAGCAGCACGCCTTCCAGTTTCCGGCCCCGGTCGGCCAGCGGACCGTAGCCGCGCACGCGGATCCGCGACCCGGAGAAGCGGTCGTAGTCCGCGGCCTTGACCAGCGGCCGGTCCACTCCCGGCGAGGACACTTCGAGCACGCAGTCCTCGTCGGCCCCATCTTCAAGTGCGCCACGCAGTTCCCTCGTCACCGCGATGCAGTCGTCGACGGTCACGCCCGACCGAGCGGACGGCCGGCCCGGCCGATCGATCCGGAGCCGGAGCAACGGCCGGCGACGGCCTCCGCCCCGCTCCATCTGCACGACCTCGAAGCCGAGGGCTTCGACCGCGCGTTCGATGTCCGCCGAGTCCAGCATACCGACCCCTTCGGCGAGTCCGGTTCGCCCTACTGCAAAAAAAAGTGGGGCCCGTACAGCTTCCCCACTTCGAGTAACGCCATCGCCCGCCGGCCCGCGCGGACGTATGTGGACATGCGACTTCGAACATACCGCGGGGTTCGACGCGCTGCAACAGCAGGTACGGCTCGCCGGCGTCCCCGGTTCAGTCGCTCCGCAGCCCCAGGAAGGCGGCCATCCGTCCCGCCGTACCGCCGCTCGCGCGGTGCGAATGAAGGTCGCCGGGGCCGCACGACGTGCAGAAGCGGGAGCTTGAAAGCGCGTCGGGTGCGACGCCGGCCGCCGAGGCCTGGGCGGCGAGGATGCCCCTCAAGTCGAGTTGCGCGCGCGTACCGCGGAGGCCGAAGGCGGAGAGCACGGGGGTGTCGACCTCGTAACAGCGTCCGCAGATCGCGGGCCCCAGATGGACACGGAGATCCCCGACGGCGCCGAAGGAGCCACCGTCGATACCGCGAACGAGCCGGGCGATCGCGCGCGGAAGGATGCCCGCCGCGGCCCCCCGCCATCCCGCGTGGATCAGGCCTGTGCGCCCGCGTTCGCGCGACCAGAGATAGACGGGCACGCAATCCGCGGCCGTCGCGGCCAAGAGCCAACCGGGCCCCTCCGCGAGCTGGCCGTCCACGCGACCCGCCCGGTGGACCGTGCAGGTCCCGGAGTCGGGGACGGGCGAGGCGCCGATCTCCCGGAGATCCGTACCGTGGACCTGAGTCGGCACCGAGACCCGGCGGAAGCCGAGTTCCCGGGCCAGATCCCCGTAGACCGAGGCCACGCGCTCCGGGGAGGCGTCCGCGACCGCGAGGTCCCCGCGCTTCGCCGTCGTGATCCCGCACACGACGCTCGGATCGAGCGACTCCCACCGCGACAGCCGCAGCATGCCGTCCCCGGGGACCTCCGCGACCTCCGTCACGCGCCTTCCGGAGCCACGCGCTCGATGCGAGCCCCCAAGGCCGCGAGGCGTTCGTGGATGCGCTCGTAGCCGCGCTCGATCTGTCCGATGTTGTGCACGCGACTCCCGCCTTCCGCAGCCAGCGCCGCGATGAGAAGCGCCATGCCGGCCCGGATGTCGGGGCTCTCGAGGGTCGCTCCGCGCAGCGGCGACGGTCCGACGACGACGGCCCGGTGCGGATCGCAGAGGACGATGCGGGCGCCCATGGCGATCACCTTGTCGACAAAGAACATCCGCGACTCGAACATCTTTTCGTGGATGAGGACGGTGCCCCGGCACTGGGTCGCGGCCACCAGCGCAATGCTGATCAGATCCGCGGGGAACGCCGGCCAGGGCCCGTCGTCGATCTTCGGAATCTGGCCGCCGAGGTCGGGCTGAATCTCGAGCTCTCCCCCGCCCCGCACGAGGAGCTGGTCGTCGCGCCACGCGAACTCGAGGCCGAGGCGTCGGAATCCCACGCGCAGGGGGTCGAAATGGGCCGGGTTCGCTCCGGCGATCCGAAGGGTCGAGCCCGTCGCGGCCGCCAAGCCGATCACGCTTCCGATCTCGATGTGGTCCGGCCCGATCCGGAAGGTCCCGCCTCCCAGGGTCTCCACGCCTTCGATGACGAGCCGCGAAGTCCCGATGCCGTCGATGCGGGCGCCGAGCGTGACGAGAAAGCGGCACAGGTCCTGCACGTGGGGCTCCGTGGCGGCGTTCCGCAGTTCCGTCGTGCCCGTCGCCGTCGCCGCGGCGAGCACGGCGTTCTCCGTCCCCGTCACGGACGGCTCATCGAGGAAAACGGAGGCGCCGCGGAGACCCGGAGTGCGCAGGACGTAGCGGTCTCCGACGTCGACCGCCGCACCGAGCGCCTGCAGCGCAAGCATGTGAGTGTCCAGGCGGCGGCGCCCGATGAAATCCCCTCCGGGATGCGGGAGCTGGCACGACCCCATCCGGGCGAGCATGGGGCCCGCGAGCAGCACCGATCCGCGGATCCGGCCGGCCAGGTCCGCATCGGGGATCGCCCGCCGATCCACGCCGGCGGCGTCGAGTTCGAGAACGCCGGGCTCCGTCCAGCCACCCTCGACGCCCAGACTGCGGAGGAGGTCGAGCAGCGTCTCCACGTCCGTGATGCGCGGGACGTTCTCGATTCGCACCGGCTCGCGCGTGAGGAGCGTGGCCGCGAGGATCGGGAGGGCGGCGTTCTTGTTGCCGGCGGGCGTGAACACGCCGCGCAGCTCGTTTCCGCCCTCGATCCGATAGTACATCGCGCCTCCTCCCCCCTTACCCACATCCGGCGATGCCGGCACCGCGCGCCAAAGTAGCCGGCGGACGGAGGGCGGCCTATACTCTCCTCACCGGCAGTCCGTGGCAAAACTCCGCGTCAGCGCCGAGAGCGGCGAAGCGCTCGCCTGACAGGGAGTGACGAGGGAGAGCCGCAGTGACCACATACGAGATCGCGGTCGTGGCCGGGATGGCGGTTTGGCTCATTGTCGCGCTGGCGATTCTCATCGTCCTCCTGCACGCGATCCGCCTCTTGCGCGAAACCCGCGAGCCGCTGGGACGGATCTCCGGCACGGTCACCGACCTCAGCGACCGCCTCAAGCCCGTGCTGCACAACGTCGAACAGGCAAGCGACCAGGCCCGGCGCATCGCGGGCCGGCTCCGGGACGACGCGGACGGCGTGGGCCAGGCGCTGCAGAGCGCAAGCGAGTCCACCGGCCGCATGGTCGACCTGGTCGAGGAGCGGGTGGTGGAGGTCGCGGCGCTGCTGGCCGTCGTCCAGGAGGAGGCCGAAGAGACGTTCCTCACGACAGCCTCCCTGCTGCGCGGACTCCGGCGCGGCAAGGACAACGTATCGACCGCGAAGCGGGTCGTGCGGGCGCTGGGGGATCGCGGCGGAGACTGACCGCGGCGCCCGCGGCTAGGCGGGGCGCAACCCCGCGTACGCGACGACGACCTTCTTCCGACCGACCTTCTCGAACGCGATGTCGGCCTTGGCCTCCCTCCCGAAGCCGTACACCTGCAGCACCTCGCCGGCCCCGAAGCGCGGATGCACGACGCGTACGCCCGGGCCGAGCGAAAGCGGCACCTGCGAGTCGTCGTAGTCATACTCGAGTTCGCCCGGCGCTCCCGACGCTCCATCCGCGCCGGAGCCGACCGCGCGGCCCGAGCCTCGGTCCAGACGCCTCTGCCAGGCGAAGGAGCGGCCTCGCGGCTCGGCTCCACCCGCCGGCCGGCGGCCGGCCCCGCGGGCGTCGTGCGCACGCCACCGCCCCCGGCGCGGCGCCGCAAGCCGCGGAAGCACGTGTTCCTCCGGGAGTTCGTCGATGAAGCTCGAGGGGGCCGAGCGGCTCGCCATCCCCGCCCGCCAGCGGTGGTCCGCGTACGTCAGGCTCAGCCGGTCCATCGCGCGCGTCACCCCCACGTAGAAGAGGCGCCGTTCTTCTTCCAGCCCTCCGGGCGCCTCCATCGCCCTCGAGAGCGGAAACAGGCCCTCCTCCAGCCCGCCCAGGAAGACCACCGGGAACTCGAGTCCCTTCGCGTTGTGCAGCGTGATCATCGTCACCGCCTCACCGTCGAAGTCGGCCTCATCGAGGTCGGAGCGCAGCGACACGGACTGCAGGAACAACTCGAGATCCGTGGCTTCGTCGTCGGGGTCCTCCACATCGTCGCGCTCGAACACCTCCGCCGCCGCGAACAGTTCGCTCACGTTCTCCAGGCGATCCGCGCCGTCCTCCTCCTCCGCCAGCGCCGTGGCCAGGCCGAAGACCGCGACGCAGGCCTCGAGCGCTTCCCGGGCGCCGGTGTCGGGGAGCGAAGCCCGCAGGTCGGCGAGTCCGCCCGCGAACCGCCTCAGGCCGCGCGCCGCCGCCCTCGGAATGCCGTCTTCGTGCCGCGCCCGCGCCGCGACCGCCGCCAGGGGTTCCACGGCTTCGCCCGCGCCGCCGCCCGCACGGGCGAGTTCCCCCAGCCGCTCGAGGCTCTTCGCTCCGACGCCGCGCCTCGGCCACCCCACGGCGCGCAGGAACGCGGCGTCGTCCGCCGGGTTCACGAGCAGGCGCAGGTAGGCGATGACGTCCTTCACCTCGCGACGCTCGTAGAAGGGGACGCCTCCCACGATCCGGTACGGGATGCCGGACCGCCGGAACGCCTCCTCGAAGGCCCGCGACTGCGCGTTCGTGCGGTACAGCACCGCAAACTCGTTCAGGCCCCGGGTGTCACGGCCCGCCTCGATCCGTGACGATACCCACGCCGCCTCCGCCCGCTCGTCATCGCAGCGGACGACCTCGATCGGATCGCCGGCCTCCCGCTCCGTGTGCAGCCGCTTCGGTTTCCTGGCCAGGTTGCGGGAGATGACGGCGTTCGCGACCTCGAGAATCGACCCCGTCGAGCGGTAATTCCGCTCCAGCCGCACGACGTGCGCGCCCTGGAAGTCGGCCTCGAAGTCGAGGATGTTCCGGATGTCCGCCCCGCGCCATCCGTACACCGCCTGATCATCGTCCCCCACGACGCAGAGGTTCCCGTGTTTCGAGGCCAGCGCCTTGACCATCCGGTACTGGGCGTGGTTCGTGTCCTGGTATTCGTCCACGAGCACGTGGGCGAAGCGGGCGGCGTAGCGATCCTGCACGCCGTCGACCGTCTCGAGCAGCTGCACGGTCTCGAACAGGAGGTCGTCGAAGTCGTAGGCGTTGCGGCGCTCGAGTTCGCGCTGGTACGCGGGATAGACTTTCGCCACGACCTCCGAGATCAGGTCGAAGGCCTCCGACTCGTACTCCGCCGGACCCAGGAGCGCGTTCTTCGCGCTGGAGATCCGGCCGCGCAGCGCTCGGGGGGCCCAGCGTTTGGGGTCGTAACCCACCGACTCCATCACATCCCTGAGCGTGCGAATGGAGTCGTCCTCGTCGTAGATCGTGAAGGCGCGCGTGCGGGAGGTGTGCGGGGCCTCGGTGCGAAGGAGGCGCGCGGCGACCGAGTGGAACGTGCCGATCCACAGGCCCCGCGTGGAACGACCGATGAGCCCCTCGATCCGTTCCCGCATCTCGCCGGCGGCCTTGTTCGTGAAGGTGACGGCGAGGAGGCGCGTGGGCTCCAGCCCCTCCTCGATGAGGCGGGCGGCCCGCGCCGTGAGCACCCGCGTCTTCCCGGAGCCCGCGCCGGCGAGGACCAGCAGCGGCCCTTCGCCGTGTTCGACGGCGTTCCGCTGCTCCGGGTTGAGGCGGAGTCCCCTCACGTCCCCCGTTTCCGTGGACGGTGACGCGGGAGTTCGATCCGGAAGCTCGCGCCCCGCCCCGTGTCCTCGAGGCGGATGGAGCCATCGTGCATGTCTTCGATGATGCGCCGCGCGAGGGAGAGGCCGACGCCCCAACCGTGCTTCTTGGTCGTGACGCCGATGTTGAAGATCTTGTCCCGGAGCGCGGGAGGGATCCCCGGTCCGGTGTCCAGGACCCGGAACACGGAACGCCTGCCGCTCGGGCCGAGGTGGGAGATCACGATCCGGCCGCCATCCGGGGCCAGCGCGTCGATCGCGTTCCTGATCAGGTTCTCGAACGCCCACTCCAGGAGCGTCGGGTTGCCCAGCACTTCCGGTGACTCGGGCTCCATCTCCACCGCGATCTCGATCTTGCCGGTGCGGGAGAGCGTGGGGAGACGCGCCTCGAAGTACTGCCGAAGCTGGATGGCGGTGGCGCGCACGGACATGGGCTCCAGCTTCGGCTTGTGGCCGATGAGTTCGAAGCGGCGCGACACTTTCTGGAGGCGCGTCACATCCGCCGCCATTTCGTCGATGAGGTCCGGTTGCCCCACCTCCGATCCCCGGGGGCGCGGCCGGTCCTCGAGCACCTCCAGCCACCCGACGAGCGAACTGAGCGGCGTCCCCATCTGGTGCGCCGATTCCCTGGCCATGGCGGACCAGATGCGCTCCCGCTCGCTCCGGAAGGAGAGAAAGAGGAGCCAGCCGCCACTTCCGAGGATGACGAGGAGTGACGCCGCCTGCAGCCACGGGACCAGGCGAAGACGGCTCGTGAACTCGGGGTCGCCGAAGTGGACCTGGAGGCCGGGCGCCTCGAAGGGCGGCCGCAGCGCGTCGAGCTCGACCACGAATTCGCGCAGCGCCTGGTCGTCCGCCCTGCCGTTCGGGCCGAGTGGGAAGTCGTCGGGCAGGTGCGCCTCACTGCTCGGGTTGCCCAGGGTGTCGGTGATCACGATGGGGATGCGGAGGCGCCGGACCTGGGCGCCCACCTGCTGCGAGGCCTGGTTCCAGAGTTCGTTCTGTTCTTCGACCGTGAGGTTGCCCGCCGCGGCCGCGATGCTGATGGCCGTCAACTGTCCGAGAACCGCGGCGTCGAGCCGGCGTTCCTCCGCCTGCTGACGCGAGAAGATGGCGGACCAGACGAGAACACCCGTGGACAGAACCGCGAGCAGAAGCGCGCCGCCGCGCCGGTTCCAGAGCCGGATCACCGGCAGGACTCGAGCCGCTCGAACCCGAGATAGGGGTGGAGAATCTCCGGCAGCAGGATCCCCTCACCCTCGCGGAAACCGGTCTCGAGCAACACCACGATGAGCCGGGCCAGGGCCAGCGCCGAACCGTTCAGCGTGTGCACGTGCAGGGGGCGTCCCCCGCCCTCGGGCCGGAAGCGGATATCGGCGCGCCGCGCCTGGAAATCCCCGTACGACGAGCAACTGGACACCTCGAGCCACGCCTCGACGCCGGGAGCCCATATCTCCAGGTCGTACGTGATCGCGTTCGCGAATCCGAGATCTCCCAGCGGGAGCAGCACCCGCCGGTAGGGGACTCCCAGGAGCTCGAGCACCCGCTCCGCGTGGCGAGTCAGGAGCTCCAGTTGCGCCTCCGAATCCTCGGGCCGGCAGATGCGGACGATCTCCACCTTGTCGAACTGGTGAACCCGCAGGAGCCCGCGCGTATCGCGGCCCGCGGCGCCGGCCTCCCGCCGGAAGCAGGGCGTGTGCGCGACGTAGGCGAGCGGCAGGTCGCCCGCGGACAGGATCTCTCCCCGGTGCAGATTCGTGAGGGGCACCTCGGCCGTGGGCACGAGGAAGAGGTCGTCGGGGTCCGTCCGGTAGGCGTCGTCCTCGAACTTGGGGATGTGGCCGGTCCCCGTCATAGAGTCCCGCGAGACGACGAGAGGGGGCAGGACCTCCAGGTATCCGTGCTCGCGGACGTGGAGGTCCAGCATGAACTGAACGAGCGCGCGGCTGAGGCGGGCGCCGCCCCCGACGAGGAGCGGAAAGCCCGAGCCCGCGATCTTCGCCCCGCGCTCGATATCCAGCGACGGCGTCTTGCCCCCCGGCAGCGTGGCGCCGCCGGGGTCCGCGTGGCCGTGCGTCGCTCCGAGCACCCAGTGGGGCGGCACGTCGCCCTTCCGCGGGACGCCCCACTCCGCGACCGTCGGCCCCTCCCCTTCCTCGCCGGGCGGGACGCGTGCGTCGGGGATGTTCGGGATCTGCAGGAGGTGATCGCGAAGCTCCGCCTCGGTGCGCGCGAGGTCCGCATTGAGGGCCCGGATCCGCGCGGCCACATGGCGCATGGCCTCGATCTCCGCCGATGCGTCCTCTCCCCTGCCCTTCGCGGCGCCGATCGCCTTCGACGCCGTGTTTCGCTCGGCCTTGAGGACCTCCACTTCCCGGATCAGGCGGCGGCGGATCTCGTCCGCCCGCAGCGCCTCCTCCACGAGTCCCGCGGCCTGCTCGTCGCCGCGTTTCCGCATGGCGGCGCGGACCGGCTCGGGGTCGTCGCGGAGGGTCCTGAGGTCAAGCATGTCGGTGCGGGGCGGGACCGGCCGGACAGGGCGTCACAGCGAACCGTGCGTTCCCGGTTCGAGGACGATGTCTCCGCAGTTCGGGTTCACCAGGTGGCGGAAGACGATCGTGCCCGCTTCGGGATCGATGGACAGCACCTGCAGCTTCGCGTAGCGGCTGCACGCGAGAAAATTGTTCGGGTCGACGCGGCTGCGCGCGATGAGCACGTCCCCCGGCTGCACCGCGATGGGCGCGTTCAGGGTGTACCCCTCCTCCGGCGCCTCGAGCACCGCGTCGAAGCGTTCGCCGGTGATTTGCAGACCCGCGTCGGTGACGCTGTCCGCGATCGCCGAGAAGGGGACGAGTTCCGGCGCGCCGGCCCGGATCCGAAAGAGAAAATCCCAGTTCAGCGTCTGGTCGACGCGAGCGGGCACCGCGAGGACGATGTCGAACGCTGGAGGATCTTCGAGGCGGCCCGTCACGTAGTCATACAGCGTGACCTCCGTCGGCGTGAGCGGAACATCGCCGAGGAAGGCATCGAACGGATCGTCGCAGGCCGTCGCCGCGAGCGCGAGGAGCAGCGCTCCGAGCCGGACGGACGGGCAGGTTCGTTGTCGGGGGAACATGGCGCGAAAACTGTCGCCCGGGGAGGACTCGGGCAAGAAAAAACACCCCGGCGGCGCGGGATCGGCCGGCAGGGCCGGCAACGTGGCGCGGCACCCGCGGCGTCCGTAGCTTGGCCGCGTCGCGGGCGGCCCGCGGCGGGAAGGTCCCGGCGCACGCGAAGGGCGGTTCGGAGGACGGGAGGGAGGCTCTGTCGGTGCACCTCGAGGCGTACTGCGCGGTCCTCGCGGGCGGGATCGGCCGCCGGTTCTGGCCCGCATCGACCCCGGCCCGTCCGAAGCAACTCCTGCCCCTCGCGGGGCCCGCCCCGCTCATCGACGATACGCTCGCCCGCGCCGTCGCGCTCGTGGGCGCCCCGCGCGTCCGGGTCGTCGCGGCCGAACGCCTCGTGAAGCTCATGCGGCCAAGCCTGGATGCGGCGGGCGTCGATGCGCTCGTCGAGCCGGAGGCGCGCGGCACCGGGCCGGCTCTCGTCTGGGCCGCGGCCGAAATCGAGCGCGCCCACCCGGGCGCCCTGATGATCTCCATGCACGCGGACCACCGCATCGAGCCGCCGGGAGCCCTCGCCGACACGCTGCGGCCGGCCCTCGAGGCGGCCCGGGAAGGGTACCTGTGCTGCGTCGGCGTGCGGCCGAACCGCCCCGAGACCGGGTTCGGGTACGTGGAGACCGGGCGGGAGACCGCGTCCGGCGCACGGGAGGTACGGCGTTTCGTGGAGAAGCCGGATCCCGCCACGGCCCGGGAGTACCTGAAGTCCGGACGCTTCCTGTGGAACTCCGGTATCTTCGCGTGGCGAGCCGCCGACCTGCTCGAGGCCGCCCGACGCTGCGCGCACGAACTCGCGGGAGCGTGGCCGGCGCTCGAACGCGGCGATGCGGAGGGGTTCTTCGCGCGGGCCGAGCCGGTCGCGATCGACGTCTGCGTGATGGAGCGAGCCGAGCGCGTGGCCGCGGTGGAGGCGCGATTCGCCTGGGACGACCTCGGCGTGTGGAGCGCGCTCCTGCGCTCCCGCGAGGTGGACGAGGCGGGAAACGCTTCGGTCGGCTCCACTCGTCTGATCGACGCGGCGGAGAACGTCGTGTGGGCCGAGTCCTGCCGGGCCACGGTCATCGGGGTGTCGGGGCTGGTCATCGTGGAGGCGAACGGCGAACTCCTCGTGATGCCGCGCGAGGAAGCGGCGGGACTCGACGCTCGCCTGGGACGGATCGACGCGGACCCCTCCTCCTCCGACGCGCCGCGTTGACGACGCTCGTCATGTTCGACGACGAGCGGGCGGACGGCTGGGCCCCCTTCGCCCTCACGCGGCCCTGCGGCGAACTCGTCTTCGGCCGCTGGACGTTGCGTGAGCGGTTGGAACGGGTGGCGCGGACGCGCGTGGCCGGGCATGTGACGCGCCCATGGCTGCGCCGGTACGCGGAGCCCGGAGCGCCGCGCTGCCTGGATGCGGACGGGCTGTCCGCGCCCTTGACCGCGTGGAACGCGCGGGCCGTGCCGTCGCTCGACGCGGCGTGGAGCGACGCGCCCGCCAACCTCTGGGTCGCCGACCGGATGGCGGGCGTCCGCCTGGGCGCCGACGCCGAGCCGCCGCGGGCGGACTGGTTCGCCGCGCCCCGCCCCCGGCCCGGGCTGCCCGACCGCGCGGTGCCCGGCGCCTGGCTTGGACACCCGTGGGACCTGGTATCCGCCGGTCCCGACCGGCTGGCCGCGGACCTGGCGGCCGCGCCGGACCCGGAACCGGAGCTGCCGGACGGCTGCTGGCGCCTCGGCGACGCCCCGATCCGCGTCGGCGAGGGCGCGCGCGTGGAACCCGGCGTGCTGTTCGATGCGCGCGAGGGCCCGATCGAACTCGGCGCCGGAGTCGAGGTCCTCGCGGGCACCCGCCTCGGCGGGCCGCTCTACGCGGGAACCGGCTCGCAGCTGCTCGGGGGCCACATCTCGCGCTTCTCGGGGGGACCCCGCGCCCGCGTTCGGGGCGAGGTCGACCGCGTCACGATGCTGGGCTATTCGAACAAGGCGCACGACGGGTTCCTCGGACATGCGTACCTCGGCCGCTGGGTCAACCTCGGCGCGGCCACGACAAACAGCGATCTCAAGCACACCTATGGTTCGATCCGGGTCGGGCCGCCCGGCGCGCGGCAGGACACCGGACTCGTCAAGTTCGGCTGCCTGCTCGGCGATCACGTGAAGACCGGCGTCGGCACCCGGCTCGAAACCGGCGCGGTCGTCGGCGCCGGCTCCAGCCTGTTCGGCGCCGAGCCGCCGCCCCGGTGGGTGGAGCCCTTCTCGTGGGGAGGAGGCCGGAGGCCGGAGGCGCATCGCCGCGGCGATTTCCTCTCCACGGCCCTCCGGGTCGCCGAGCGCCGGGGGCTCGAAGGGACCCGGGAACTCCGGGACTGGCTGGGCGACGCCTGGGACGAGGCCCGCGGCTCGTGAGCCTGACCGTCGCGTCGCTGGGCTCCGGCAGCCGCGGCAACGCGTTCCTCGTCGAGGGCGACCGCGCCCGCGTACTCGTAGATGCGGGGTTCTCCGGGGTCCAGCTCGCCCGCCGACTCGGCGAACTCGATGTCGAGCCCGAAGCCATCGACCTCGTCGTCGTCACGCACGAGCACCGGGATCACGCCGCGGGCATCGGCATCGGAGCACGCCGCTGGGGCTGGCCACTCGCGATGAACGCTCCGACACGCCGCGCCTGCGCCCCCCTCCTGCGCGGGCAGGAGCGATGCGGAGACCTGCCGCTCACGGGACTCGAGATCGGCGACCTCGCGATCGAGGCCGCCCCCACCGCGCACGACGCCGCGAAACCCGTCGCCGTCACGGTCCGGCACCGGCCCACGGGGCTGCGCGTGGGTATCGCGACGGACCTCGGGCGACCGACCACCCCCGTCCGCGTGGCGCTCCGGGAGTGTGCCTTTCTCGTCATGGAAGCGAACCACGACGAGCACCGTCTCCGGGCCGCCTCCTATCCTTGGCGCGTGAAGCAGCGGATCGGGGGCAGCCGCGGACACCTCTCCAACCGCCACGCGGCCGAGTTCGCGCGCGAGCTCGCGCACCCCGGGCTGGGCGGTATCCTGCTCGCGCACCTGAGCCAGGAGTGCAACGACCGGGAACTCGCCCTGGACAGGGTGGCGGAAGGGCTGGCGCCGGCGGGATACGATGGAGTGCTGGACGTCGCCGCTCAGGACGAACCCGGCCCCCGCTATGACGTGGCCGCGCTCGCGAGGGCCCGCGCCGACGCCGAACAACTCACTCTGTTGTAGCCGGCCACGGCCTGCTAGCGGAGAAGCACCCTCAGCACGTCGTTCCCGACGGCCCACACCATGAGGGCGAGGACGAAGACCATCCCCACCGTCGTGAACCGCATCCGCGCCTCGATGCTGAGCGCCCGGCCCCGGACGGCCTCGATCCCCAGGAAGAGCAGGTGGCCCCCGTCGAGGACGGGAATCGGCAAGAGGTTGAAGATGGCGAGGTTGACGCTGATGATCGCCATGAAACTCAGGAGCTCCCAGAATCCCGCGCGCGCGGCGCGACCGGAAATCTCGCCGATGAGGATGGGGCCGCCCACCTCCCGCGCCGAACTTCGTCCGGTGACCAGGTCTCCGAGGAACTGAAGGATGGCGCCGCCCCAGTAGGCTGTATCCGACCACCCGCGTCCCAGCGCCTCGATGGGGCCCGCCCGACCGCCGTCAGCGCCGATGGTGATCCCGACGCGCCCGACCGTCCTCGATTCTCCCGTGAGGTCCGAGTACTGCTCGACCGCGTCGGGCGTCGCGACGAAGGTGAGCTGCTCCCCTCCGCGTTCGACGACGATGTCGATCGATTCGCCCGGGCGGCGCTCGATCCGCATCGTTACCTGCGCGGGGTCGTGCACCGCGGCGCCATCCACGCGCCGGATCAGATCGTCGCTCCGCAGCCCCGCCTCCGCGGCGGGTGACCCGGGCGCGACCTCGGCGATCCGCGGCTCGAACACGCCACGCCCCATGGCGAGCGCCGCGAAGGCGACCACCGCGAACAGCCAGTTCATGATGACGCCGGCCGAGATGGCGTAGACGCGGGCCCAGAGCGGCTTCCCGTCGAAGTCGCCGGGCCCCGGGCGCGCGCCGCGGCCCGCCGTCGCTTCCGGGGCGCCTCCGCCCTCGAGCGTCGACGTCACTTCCTCCTCCGCCATCCCCGCCATCTTGACGTAGCCGCCGAGAGGGATCCATGAGAGGACATACTCCGTTCCCCCGCGCCGGAAACCCACCATCTTCGGGCCGAGGCCGATCGAAAACCGCGGCACGTCGATCCCGACGCTCTTCGCAGCGGCGAAATGCCCCAGCTCGTGCACGAAAATGAGCACGCCCAGGACAAGGATGGTTACCAGAATCGTTACGATCACTCAGCGTCTCCCGACTTGGACTCCCACTGTGGGTCGCGGGCGATGGCGCGCGCCCGGCTATCGACGCGCCGCGCATCCTCCACCGATTCGATGGCGCGCGACGAGAACCGTTCCAGCGTACGAAGCACGACATCGGCGAGTTCCCTGAAACCGACGTCCCCGGAGAGGAACCTCTCGACCGCAACCTCGTTGGCCGCGTTGAAGGCCACCGGAAACTCGCCTCCCGCCTCTCCCGCCGCGACCCCCGCCCGGAAGAGGGGAAAATCCTCCTCCCGCACCGGTTCGAACGCCAGCGGACCATCCCGTACGGGGTCGAACGCCGCCTCCCGACGTGCGTCATCCAGCCGGTCGGGGTAGCCGAGCGCCCACAGGATCGGAATCTCCATCGAGGGCCGGCCCAACTGCGCGAGCGAGGAACCGTCCCTGAATTCGACGAGTGAGTGGACGATCGACGTGGGGTGCACGACGACCTCGATGCGCTCGTAGGGGAGGTCGAACAACGTGTGCGCCTCGATGACTTCAAGCGCCTTGTTCGCCAGCGTGGCGGAGTCGATCGAGATCTTGGCTCCCATCGACCAGGTGGGGTGACGCAGCGCGTCGGCGGGCGTCACGGCGGCGAGTCGCGGCGCCGGCCACTCGCGGAAAGGACCGCCCGAAGCCGTGAGAGTGACCCGCGCGACCTCCGACACGGGACGCCCGGCCAGGCACTGGTGGACCGCGGAGTGTTCGCTGTCCACGGGCAGGAGTTCGCCGCCGCCGCGGCGCAGCGCCCGCATCACGAGGTCTCCTCCCGCCACGAGCGACTCCTTGTTGGCAAGCGCAAGCCGCTTCCCCGCGTCGAGCGCCGCCAGCGTCGCGTCGAGCCCGGCGAATCCCACGACCGCATTGAGCACGATGTCGACCCCGGACGATCCGGCGGCCTCCGCGAGCGCAGCCGCGCCGAAACGCCATTCTCCGGCCCAGCGCGGAGCGAAGTCCTCCGGGGGCGGAGTCCCGAGCACAACGAAATCGGGCTCCTCGTCGAGGGCGAGGGCGTCGAGCGCCTCCCATCGGCGGTTCGCCGTCAGGACGGCGGCGCGAAACCGCGCCGGGTGGCGGCGGATCACCTCGAGCGTGCCCCCGCCGACGGATCCCGTGGCGCCGAGGACGGCGACGTGTTTCAAGCCCGGACCTCCGGGAAACCCGGACCGCCTCCGGCCGCCGTCACGCGAAGACGAGGAAGAGTAACGCGGCCGGGACCGCCCACAGGATGGAATCGAGCCGGTCCAGCATGCCCCCGTGCCCGGGGAGAAGGCCCGACGAATCCTTCACGCCGCACTCGCGCTTGAGCGCGGATTCGGCAAGATCGCCGATGATCGCCAGCCCCGTCACGACCAGCCCGAAGGCCAGCGTGGACACGATGTCCAGTACCCAGACGTCCGGGAGGAGGAACCGCGGATAGAGGACGGCCGTGGCGATGCCCGCCAGCAGCGCGCACACCGCTCCCGCCACCGTCTTGTTGGGGCTCAGCCGCGGCGCGAGCGGGCGTTTCCCGAGCGCTCGTCCGCCGACGTACGCCGCGGTGTCGGCAAGCCACGTGATGACGATCGGAAGGAAGAAGAGAAGCGTGCCGGCCATCCGCCCGGCGCCCGCATCGCCGCCGGCCGGGAGCAGGAGTCCGCCTTCGCGCAGGGGGACGCCCAGCGCGAGCAGCCCTCCGACGTAGAAGACTCCGAACGTCGTGCAGGCGGCGGCCCGCATCGGCCGCTCCGAGAGGTCCACCGTCGCGAGCGCGAGCGCGGGGAGGCCGAGCATCAGGCCCGCGGCATAGGCTCCGCCGCCCTCGATACCGCCCGCGAAGACGGCGAACGGGAAGAGAAACGCGGCCACCGCGCCCGGCAGCGCGAGGACCCGCGTCCCCGTCCCGCGCATCATCGCCGCGAACTCCCGGTAACCGAGCGCGGCCGCCGCGCCCAGCCCCGTGACGAAGACGACCCCGCCCGCGTAGGTCAACAGCGCGCAGAGGGGGACTCCGACCCCGGCGACGGCGAGCCTCCTGCGAAGATTGGAGCTCATGACGGACCCGGCGGCCTCACGTCTTGACCAGCCCGAATCTCCGCTCGCGGCGCCGGTAGTCGACGAGCGCGCCGAAGAGGTGCTCGCGCGTGAAGTCGGGCCAGAGGACATCCGTCACGAAGAGTTCCGCGTACGCGAGCTGCCAGAGGAGGAAGTTGGAGATGCGCTGCTCCCCCGAGGTGCGGATCAGAAGGTCCGGATCAGGCCAGTCCCTCGTCAGGAGTTCGGCACCGAAGCGTTCGGCGTCGATCTCCTCCGGTGCCAGCTCGCCCTCCAGGCATCGCTGCGCGAGCGTTCGCGCCACCCCCGCGAGTTCTGCCCGCGATCCGTAGCTGATCGCGAGGTGCACCTCCAGGGCCGTCCCGCCCTCCGTCGACGCCTCGAGTTCCGAAATCGCCCGCCGGGCCTCTTCCGGAAGCCGCAGGCGGTCGCCGAACACAGTGACCCGGATGCCGTGCCTGACGAGAGCTTCGCGCTGGCTCCTCACGTACTCCTGGAGGAGCGTCATCAGCGCTTCCACCTCGATGGACGGCCGGTACCAGTTCTCATCCGAGAAGGCGTAAAGGGTCAGGTGGGCCACGCCGGCCTCCGCCGCCCCCTCGATGATCTCCCGCACCGCCGTCATGCCCGCGCGGTGCCCTTCCCACCTCGGCAGGCCACGCTGTCTCGCCCAGCGGCCGTTCCCGTCCATGATGACGGCGACGTGCGTCGGCACCTCTCCCTGCCGCACGGCCTCCAGGGCCGCCGTCATCCCGCGCTCGTTCCCGCTCATGCGGCCCAAGCTCGCCCCGCATGGGCAGGGGTGTCAAAGCGGGCCGCGATCAGTCGATCCCCGGCCGGCCTCGCGCGACGCGCCGCATGCGGGGCGCCCCGCCGAGGAAGGAGTAGGCCTCGTATCCCGCGCGTTGCATGACCTCGGCCAGGTAGGCCGTCCGCACGCCCTCCGCGCAGCAGAGCACGTAGGTCGCGTCGCGATCGAGTTCGCCGAAGTCCCGCTCGAGTTGCGGCAGGTCGCGAGGGATGGCCCCCGGCCAGTGCCAGGCCTCGAACGCGTCGCGGGAGCGGGTGTCGAGGACGCGCGCCCCGTCCGGCACGTCGGCCACGTACAGAGACGCCCCGACCATGGATTCCGGACGCAGGGCGCGTACATCGTGCACGGCCGCGCCGGCAACCGCCTCATCGAGTTCCGCGAAGCCCACGGCCGACTCCTGCGCTTCGGCGGCCTCCGGCGACGACGCCGTGACGGGCCGTTGCGGCACGAGATCGCAGTACTCGCGCACGCGGGAGGACAGGTCGTAGGTGCCGATCTCCCGCGCCCGGTCGAGGATCTCCTCCTTGTGGAATCCGAGCAGGGGTCGCAGCACCGGAAGCGAGGAGGCGTTCTCGATCGCGCGGAGATTGCGGAGCGTCTGCGAGGAGACCTGTCCGACCGACTCGCCCGTGACGATCGCCTCGACCCCGATCCGTTCCCCGATCGTCGCCGCCGCCCGATACATCATCCGCTTGAGGACAACCTGCAGGTACGCGGGCTTTGCGCGGGCCCGCATCGCCTCGACGACCGGGCCGAATTCGAGGACGTGCAGCCGGGGCCGCGTCCCGTAGCTCCAGCGATCCGCGAGGATCTTCGTGACCTCCACGACCATCCGCTCGTACGCGCTCCCGCCGAGGTTGCAGAAGACGTAGTCGAGGCGGATCCCGCGGCGTAGCGCCATCCAGGCGGCGACGGCCGAATCGAAGCCGCCGGAGATGAGGGCGAGGGCGTGCCCCTGCACTCCGAGCGGCAGGCCGGACGGTCCCCGGATCCTGTCCTCGTGAAAGAAGACCCGTTCGTCACGGACCTCGACGAACACGGTGATGTCGGGATTCCCGAGGTCCACGGTGGCGCCGGGGTTGAGGGACGCGCCGAGACGCTGCTGGATGTCGGACGAGGAAAAGCCATGCGAGCCGGAGCGGCGCGCGCGCACCGCGTAGCTACGGCCGCGCACGGATTCGGCGAAGAGGGCCGTCCCCGTGGCGACGATCGTGTCGAGGTCCGCCTCGCACTCGCCGGCCAGCACGGAACAACTGGATACGCCGAAGGTGCGCAGGAGCGGATCGAGGAAGTCCGCGTCCGGGCTCTCCACATGAAAGCGGCTCCAGCCGGACTCGAGCGCGGCGTCGACCCCTTCGGCGTCGAACGCATCGCGCAGGTTGGCCGCGAGCCGGTTCTGGAAGCGCGACCGCGTCCGGCGCGCCTTGGTCGAGAGCTCGCCGGAGAACCGCACAAGGGCCCTGACGGGCCCGGCTCCGAGTTCGTGTTGCGCCGCCATAACGAGTGGCAGGGGGGGGATTTGAACCCCCGACCCAGGGCTTATGAGTCCCTTGCTCTACCAGGCTGAGCTACCCTGCCGTACTTGTGGGTCCGCAATCCTACACGTCGTGGCGCTCGGGGCAAGCCGCCGGCCGATGCGGCGCCCTTCGAACGCGGCCGGGCACTTGCCGGGGAAACTACGGCACGTTCACCGCCGGCGGCGCGGCGGCGGGAGGATCTTCCCTCTCTCCCAGGTCGACGAACCGCACCAGGATCTCGTCGGGACGGATGAATCCGTACCGTTCCCGCGCCACGCGCTCGATCGCCCAGGAGTTCGACACGAGACTGTCGGCCCACGCCCGGATCGACGCGAGTTCCGCTTCGCGGGCCGTGTTCTCCGCTCGCCGCGACTCGATCTCCCTTTCGAGTCGGTCCAGGCCGGCCCTCGTGTATTCTCCGCCCACCATCCAGTAGTAACCCGCCCCGATCAGGGCGATGAACGTGATCGCCCGCGTCAGCCGACGGTTGGCCGCCTCCGCCATCATCGGCCTCCGTACACGGCGGACCCCGGATAGGTCGCCCTCGGGCCGAGCCGTTCTTCAATCCGCAGCAACTGGTTGTACTTGGCGACGCGTTCCGACCGGCACGCGCTTCCCGTCTTGATCTGTCCGGCGTTCGTCGCCACGGCGAGGTCCGCGATGAACGTGTCGGCCGTCTCCCCCGAGCGGTGCGAGACGACGACGCCGAAGTTCGCTTCGGCGGCCAGGCGGATCGCGTCCAGCGTCTCGCTCACGGTCCCGATCTGATTGAGCTTGATGAGGATCGCGTTCCCGATCCCGGCCTCGATACCGCGCGCCAGCCGATCCACGCTGGTCACGAAGAGATCGTCCCCCACGAGCTGAACGCGGTCTCCGAGCCGGGACGTGAGGGTCGCCCATCCCTCCCAGTCGTCTTCGTGGAGACCGTCTTCGATCGAGACGATGGGATACGCTCCCAGCCAGTCCTCATAGAGCGACACGAGCGCCCGGGCGTCGAGTTCTCCGGCCTCGCCGGCGCTCTCGAGGCGGTACGTTCCGGCCTTCGCGTCGTAGAACTCCGACGCGGCACAATCGAGAGAAAGCGCCACATCCGCGCCGGGTTCGTAGCCCGCGTCGACGATCGCGGCCATGATGAGATCCAGGGCCTCACGGTTCGAAGACAGATCCGGCGCCACGCCGCCCTCGTCCCCGACGGCGGTCGAATAGCCCCCATCCGCAAGCCGGCGCCTGAGGGCGTGGAACACCTCTACGCCGACCCGAAGACCGTCGGAGAAACGCCGCGCGCCGAGCGGCAGAATCATGAACTCCTGTATGTCGACCGTGTTGTTCGCGTGCACGCCCCCGTTGAGGATATTCAGCATCGGGACCGGGAGGACGTGCGGATCTCGGCCGCCGAGGTGCCGGAACAGGGGCGTTCCCGCCGAGGTGGCGGCCGCGCGGGCCGCCGCCATGGAAACGGCAAGGATTGCGTTCGCGCCGAGACGACCCTTGTTCGGCGTACCGTCGAGCGAGATGAGCGCGGAGTCGAGCCCGCGCTGATCCGAGGCGTCCCACCCGCGCACCGTCGCGGCGATCTCCCCGTTGACGTGCGCGACCGCGCGTCGCACGCCCTTGCCGCCGTAGCGCGCGGGGTCGCGGTCGCGCAGCTCGACCGCTTCGTGTTCTCCCGTCGATGCACCGCTCGGCACGGCGGCACGGCCGATCGCACCGCTCTCGAGATGCACGTCGGCCTCGACCGTCGGGTTGCCGCGCGAATCGACGATCTCGCGGCCCACGATCCGGACGATGGCCGTCACGGGACGCTTCGGCTTCGGTGATGTATGGGGCGGTTCATACAGGCGTGTCCCCTCCCCCCGGCGATCCCGGCGATCGCTTCTTCCTCCACCCGTGCCGGAAGATAGGGCTCCGCGGCCCGGGAACAAGTCGCGCGCGGACCGCCCGGGCAGCGTATTCCGGAAGTACGGCGGCTACCCGGGCGCGGCGCCGTCCATGCCTCCGTCCGGCAGCATCGTCTCGATGGCGACCCGGGTCTCGCGCAGCAACGTCTTCCGGTCGGCCGGCTCCGCCCCGTCCAGCCGAATCGCCGGCCCCAGCCGTATCGTGATCGAACCGGGCGTCACCCGCTTCGCACCGGGCGGATAGACGCGCTGGCCGCCATGGACCGCTGCGGGTACCAGCGGCGCCCGCGTCTCCAGCGCGAGGGCGAAGGCGCCGCGCCGGAAACGCCCCAGCCGGCCGTCCCGCGACCGCGTCCCTTCGGGAAACAGCACCAGCGTCAACCGCTCGGCCCTCATCCGGCCGCCCGCCTCCCGCAGCGTCTTCCTCGCGCTCCGGGGCCGGTCGCGGTCGATGAGCACATGCCCCGCGGAGCGCATCCCCACCGAGAGCATCGGAATGTTCCCCAGCTCCCGCTTCGCGATGAAGCGTACGGAGGCGGGGAGACCGGCGATGAGCGCCCAGATGTCGAAGTAGGACTGGTGGTTCGCGGCGATGATCTGGACCCCCGACGAGTGGAGGTGCTCGAGCCCGTGGACGGTGACGCGCACGCCCGCGGCAAAGAGCACGGAACGAGCCCAGCCCCGGTTGGCCCGGTCCATCCAGGCCCGGCCGCCTCCGACGAGGGAAACCGTCGCCGCCAGGGCCCCGAAGAAAACCGTCGAAAGCACGAGTGTGACGTAGAAGATCGCCGTCCTGGTCAACGCTCGACCTCGAAGTGGTCGAACCCCGCGGGGAGCGCCGGATTCAATCTCCCGCTCACGGTCAGCCCCTCCCCTTCGCGCACGCTCCCGATGCGCGTGAGCGGGAGATCGAACGCGACCGCGAATGCCCGTGCCGCCTCCTGCATGGCTCCGGCCGGCACGGCAAGGAGCAGTTCGTAGTCCTCACCGCCGGCGAGGAGGAGGCGTTCGCCGGCCGGCGCGCGACGAAAGCCCTCGAGGGCGGGGGCGGCCGGGAGGCGATCCGCCTCGACCTCCAGAGCGACTCCGGAAGCCGCCGCGAGATGGCGCGCATCCCGCGCCACGCCGTCCGAGAGGTCGATCGCAGCGTGGATCCGGACCCGGTCCCGGAGCCACCGCATTTCGTCGATCCGCGGGCGCGGGCGGTCGAAGGCCCGGCGGGCCCGCGGGTCGGGCTCCAGTCCTCGCTCCAGATCTCGCAGCGCGGCCGCGGCCGCGCCGATTTCGCCGGTCACCCACAGCTCGTCGCCCGGCCGCGCTCCGCTCCGGGTCGTCGGGGCCACCGCGCAGCCGAGGACCGTGACGTCGAGAAACGCGGGGCCCGGCGAAGCGACCAGGTCGCCACCGAGGACCTCCGCGCCGACCCGGCGGGCGATCTCTCCTACTCCCCGTCCGAGGGCCGCGGCGATCTCGATGTCCAGCTCCGGGGGCAGGGCCGCCGCCACGACGAGGCCGACGGGCGTCGCGGCCATGGCCGCGAGGTCGCTCAGCGCCGCCGCGGCTGCCCGGTATCCGATCGTCTCCCACGTCATCCATTCGCGGCGAAAGTGAACCCCCTCCACGCTCGCGTCGCAGCTCACGACGACCTGAGCGCCATCCGGAGGACGAAAGGCGGCGGCGTCATCGCCGACCGGCAACGTGACGGCGACCGCCGGCTTCGTGCCGCCGCCGCACGCCCCGGCCCCGTCCAGGAACGCCCGGATGCGCGCCGTTTCGGGCCCCTCCGCGAGCGCCGGGCCGGCGAAGTTCATCCGCTCCCGTCCTCCGCCGCGGCGGCCGGCACGGCGGGAAGGGCCAGGTTGACCCCCGTCCAGGCGCCGGGTCGCGCTCGTTCGAGCGCCCGTCGCGCCTCCGGAAGCGCATCCGGGACATCCGCCGCGGATCCGCCGACCTCATCGACGCCGCGCAGAATGGCGAGCGCCGTGAGCGTCAGGGCGGCGGACGCCGCGTCGGCGGGGCCGAGGCCCGACGCCAGGCAGGCGCAGCACGCGCCGGTCAGCACGTCGCCCATGCCGCCGCTCGCGAACGCCGGGCTCACCAGCGTGGTCGCGCGCAGTTCGCCCCCCGGCCGAGCCACCCAGGTCGGCGCGCCCTTGAGCAGCACGGTCGCCCGCGTCGCATCCGCCAGTCGCCGGGCCGCGGCCGGCGCATCCGCGCGTACTTCGCTCACGGACGTGCCGAGCAACCGCGCCATCTCGCCGGGATGCGGCGTCAGGAGGACCGGGCGGCGCGGAGCCAGCGGACCGGGCAGCCCCCCGGCCTCCGCCGACAGCACGTTCAGCGCGTCCGCATCGATCACGAGCGGCACTGATCCACCCTCCAGCACGCGCCGCATCAACCCCGCTCGCCCGGGGCCCCTTCCCAGGCCCGGTCCGACCGCGACCGCGCCGGCCCAGTCCAGCGCCGACCGCACCGCCTCCGCCGCGGACCAGTCCACGAATACGGCCTCGGGCACGCCCGTCTGCACGATTTTCCGGTTCTCCGGAGCACTCACGACGCGCACGATGCCGGCTCCCGCCCGGATCGCGGCGCGGGCGGCGAGCACCACGGCGCCGGCCATGCCCCGCTCTCCCCCGATGATCGCGAGATAGCCCGAGTCGCCCTTGTGCCCGTCGGCGGCCCGCACTCCGAGCAAGCCGGCCACCCATGCCGCGGTCACGGCCCGGGCCGACGGCAGCGGCTCCGGCGGCGGAAAGCCGATCTCCGCCGAGATCAGATCGCCCACGCGCTCGCGGGCGGGGAAACTCAGCAGGCCGGTCTTCGGCCACCCGAAGGTGACGGTCAGGTCGGCCCGAATCGCCGCGCCCGGCACGCGACCCGCCGTAAAGTCCACGCCGCTGGGGCCATCGGCCGAGACCACCGCGACCCGGGCCGCGTTCACGCGTTCGATCACCGCCGCCTGGGGCGGGCGGGGGGCCGACGTCAGACCCGTCCCCAGAATGCCGTCGATGACGACATCGGCCGCGGCGAGTTCCCGATCCAGCGCTTCCGGCGGCTCGAGGGCCAGGCTCCAGCCCGCGAGGACATCCGGGTCCGGGGTTCGGCTCCCGCACCGCACGAACCCGACCGATCGTCCCCATGCGGAAAGGGTCCGTCCCGCCACGAGGGCGTCGGCGCCGTTATGGCCGCTTCCCGCGAGCACCGCGACGCGGCCGGTGGGGAACCGTTCCTGGACGTGGCGGGCCAGCGCTCGACCCGCGTTCTCGATCAGCGCGCGCTCGGGTATCGCCCCCGATTCGACGGCGACACGGTCGATCTCCGCCATCTCTGCCGCGGTGGGCAGCCACACCTCGCGAGCGGCGCAGCGCCACCAGTCCGATGACGGGAGGGCGGGAACCCTCATGGCGGGGCTCCCCGCGGCGGCGGAGTCTCCGCCGGGGAAGTTACTTGTAGGACTGCTGGACGTTGCGTCCGAAGCTGATCTCACCGTTGTCGATCCGGATGTTGAACCCACACTTGGGATCCGAACAGACCCAAGCCTTGTACCGGATCGGCGCCCCGTCGCGTCCGTAGTCCGAAAGCGGGAGCAGAACCCCCTTCGTGCAACTCAAGCACTCCGTGAACGACCCCGAATCGGCCACGCGTTCACCCCTCCCCTTCCAGTTCCCCCCCCTACGCGCTCCAGGGGTAGCTGTCTTCAAAAGCTTCGTCGAAGCTGAAGAGCCCCTCGAAGTCCTCTCGAGAATCGTCGGGTTGTTTGATCAGCACTCCACATTCAACCAGCGCGAAGACGATCTCTCCGATGTCCGTCGTGCCGTGCACGCCCCAATGCTCGAGTACGGTCCGCGCCAGAGGGCCGAACCTCTCCAGCGCGAGTTCCCGGACCGCGTCGGCGACTTCGGCGCCGCTGATGTGGCGAGGCAGTTCCAGGCTGGACAACCGGCGCTGCAGGGCGGAGAGCAGGAACAGGTATGCGGCCTCCGTATACCTGGGGTTGCCCTTCCTGATGCCCGTCAGAACGCCCGCTGTGTCCACCTCTTCTCACCTCGTCCCAGGCCCCTTTCCCGGCCGTCGTGCGCACCGCCCGCAAGGACATGAACGGCAAAGTTAGACGGGAGAAAAAGTTGGCGTCAAGCTGCGCCCTCCCGCGGAACGCCGTCATTCTCCGGGTAGAGCGGGAAATCCTCGCACAACCCCCGGACCTCGGCGTCGACCGCCGAGAGCGTCGCTTCATCGCCTTCCGAGCGCAGGGCGCGGTCCATGAGGTCGGCGATTCTCTCCATTTCGCTCTCACCCATGGAGCGGGTCGACACCGCCGCCGTCCCGATCCTTATACCGGACGCCACAAAGGGCGAACGGGTTTCGAACGGTACGGTGTTCTTGTTGACGGTGATGCCCGCCCGACCCAGGAGCGCCTCCGCATCCTTGCCCGTGAGATCCGTCGTCCGGAGGTCGACGAGGAGGAGGTGGGTATCCGTTCCGCCGGCCACGAGATCGTAGCCGTGTTCGGCGAGCCGCCGTCCAAGAGCGCGGGCGTTGCGCACGACGAGGTCCGAGTACTCGCCGAACTCGGGGCGCAACGCCTCTCCCAGCGCGACCGCCTTCGCGGCGATCAGGTGCATCAGGGGACCGCCCTGGAGTCCGGGGAACACGGCCTTGTCGACCGCCTTCGCGTGTTCTTCGCGGCACAGGATGAGCCCACCCCTCGGTCCGCGCAGCGTCTTGTGCGTCGTCGTCGTCACGACGTCCGCGTGCGGCACCGGAGAGGGGTGGTGTCCCGTCGCCACGAGACCCGCGATGTGCGCCATGTCCACGAGGACGCGCGCGCCGCACTCCTCGGCGATCTCCGCGAAACGCCCGAAATCGATCCGTCGGGGGTAGGCGCTGGCCCCCGCGATGATGACGGTGGGGCGCACCTCCAGCGCCGTTGCCCGGAGGGCGTCATAATCGATGGTCCGGTCGGAGGATCGCACGCCATAAGGGACCACCCGGTACCAGAGCCCCGAGAAGTTGACCGGCGAACCGTGCGTCAGGTGCCCCCCGTGCGAAAGATCCATCCCGAGGAGGGTCGCCCCGGGTTCGGTGAGCGCCTGGAGCGCGGTCATGTTCGCCCCGGAGCCGCTGTGCGCCTGGACGTTGCTGTGGTCCGCCCCGAACAGCCGGCGCGCGCGCTTGCGGGCGAGGTCCTCGACCTCGTCCACGAACTCGCAGCCGCCATAGTAGCGGCGACCGGGGTAGCCCTCCGCATACTTGTTCGTCATCACGCAGCCTGTCGCCTCGAGGACCCCCCGGGAAACGAAATTCTCGCTGGCGATCAGCTCCAGACCCGTGCGCTGCCGCTCCAACTCCCGGTCGATCGAAGCCGCCACCGCGGGATCCATCTCGCGGAGCGGGCGCGGGTCCAGGGCGCCGCTGGCTCTGCGTTCCACCGTCGCACTCACACGTATCCCCTCTCTCTGTAGAGTTGCCGCGCGATCAGGCTGCGGTGCATTTCGTTGGCTCCCTCGTAGATCTCCGTGACCTTCGCGTCCCGGAACAGACGTTCCACGGGGTATTCCCGCGAGTACCCGTAGCCCCCGAGCACCTGTACGGCCTCGCGGGCGTTCGTCATCGCGGTCTCGCTCGCGAACAGCTTGGCCACGCTGGAGAGGCGGCGCGCCCGCGGGTCTCCCATGGTGTGCGCCGCGGCCGCCCGCTCGAGCAGCCCCCGGGCGGCCTCGAGCCGGGTCACCATGTCGCCGAGCTTGAATTCCATCCCCTGAAACTCCCGCAGCGAGCGCCCGAACTGGCGCCGGGTATCGGCGTATTCGAACGCCGCGTCCACCGCGGCCGAAGCGATGCCGAGGGCCTGGGCCGCGATGCCGAGCCGACCCGCCTCGAGGGCTTCGAGCGCATAGCTGAAGCCCCGGTTCACCTCACCGACCATAAGTTCCTGCGGCAGAAACACATCCTTCAGAGACAACGCGACTGTCTCCGAACCCCGCTGTCCCATCTTTCTCTCTTTCCTCCCCACCGACAGGCCGTCCGTCCCGCGCGGCAGGAGGAAGGCGCTGATGCCGCGCGACCCACGCCGGTCCTCCGCCGTGTCCGTCCTGGCGAAGGTCAGGGCCACATCCGCGGAGGCGCCGTTCGTCACCCACATCTTCTCGCCGTTGAGGATCCAGCCGCCTTCCGTGGGCGCGGCCTGCGTGCGAAGCGCCGCGGCGTCCGTACCGGCGCCGGCCTCGGAGAGGGAAAAGGCGCCGAGGACTTCTCCGCTGGCCATCCGGGGGAGCCATTCGGCCCGCTGTGCCTCGCTTCCGCGCCGTAGCAGGATCGCGGCGGCGAGCGAGTTGTGGATGCTGACGGAGACCGCGACCCCCGCATCTCCCCAGGCGAGTTCCTCCAGCACGTAGAGGTACGTGACGAGGTCGAGCTCGAGGCCGTCGTACCGTTCCGGCACCCGCATGGCGAGGAAGCCGAGCTCGCCCAGCTCCCGGTGGATGTCGGCATCGAAGCGATCCTCGTTCGCGTCCCGGGCTTCCGCCGTGGGCTGCAACCGCTCTTCGGCGAACTGGCGGGCGAGCGTGAGAATCTGTTCCGCCTCGGACGAGAGTTCGAGGGCAGACCAGGAGCGGCGGCCGGTCATCATGCCGCGGAGTAGTCGTAGAAGCCGCGACCCGTCTTCCGACCCAGCCTTCCGGCGGCGACGTACTTCGCGAGCAGCGGGCAGGGGCGGTACTTGGAGTCGCCCAGTTCCCGGTGCAGGACGCGCATGATCGCGAGGCACGTGTCCAGCCCGATGAGGTCGGCGAGCGCCAGCGGGCCCATGGGGTGGTTCATGCCGAGCTTCATCACGGTGTCCACCGCCTCGGCCTCCGCCACGCCCTCCATGAGGCAGTAGACGGCTTCGTTGATCATCGGCATCAGGATCCGGTTGGCGACGAAGCCGGGATAGTCGTTCGCCAGGACCGCCGTCTTCGAGAGCCGCGCGCAGAGGCCGAGCGTGAGGTCGGCCGCGTCGTCGGAGGTCTCGAGCCCCCGAATGACCTCTACGAGGCGCATGACCGGCACCGGGTTCATGAAGTGCATCCCGATCACGCGCCCGGGGTCGGCGGCGTGCGAGGCGATGCGGGTGATCGAGATCGAACTCGTGTTCGACGCCAGCAGCGTCTCCGGACCCACGGCGGCGGACAACTCCTCGAACAGCCGGAACTTGAGCGCCGGATCCTCGCTCGCGGCCTCGACGACGACCTCCGCGTCCTCGAGCGCCGCCAGCGACCGCGCCGTCGCGATCCGCTCGAGCGCCGCCACGGCCTCTTCGGCGGAGATCCGGTCCCGGCGGGCCTGGCGCGCAAGGTTTCGCTCGATGGAGGCGCGGGCGCGGCCGAGCGCTTCGGGGTCCACGTCCACGAGGCGGACATCGATGCCGACGAGCGCGAAGACGTGGGCGATGCCGCTTCCCATCGTACCCGCGCCGACGACGCCGACCCGCGACACATCACCCGCGCGCATCGAGGCTCCCGTCGGCGCCTGGGCTTCCCGCTGTCGTCGACAACCGGGAACCGGCGCGGCTTCGAGACCCCGCGACCCGCCACAGCCAGACGGTTCCAAGCGCGGTCACGAAGGTGATGCTCAGCGCACCCTCGGGCCCGAAGGCGCCGCCTGTCCACAGCACCGGACCCGTGACGGCGGCCTCGAGGCCGGAGATCGACACGTCGAGCCCGCTCACGGGCAGGCCGCTCGCCGCCATCACCCAGTTCCAGCCGAAGTGGAGGCCCGTGACGAACCACAGGCTGCCGGAACGCCAGTACGCCACCCCGAGCAACACGCCGGCCAGGGTCAGGTTGACCAGCGCCAGCGGCGTCACCCCCGGGTTGGCGCCGTGCATGAGACCGAACGCCACCGACGTCGCGACGACGGCGGGCACGGGCCCGAACCGGACGTGAAGGACGCGGAAGGGATATCCCCGAAAGAGGAGTTCCTCCGTGAACGCCGCCGCCAGCAGCAGGGCCGAGACCTTCACTCCCGTGAGGACGGGGGCGGCGGACGCGGACCACGAGACCCAGCCCGGCGCGGCCAGGGCGAGAATGGCGGCGCCGACGATCGCGAGTCCCGCCAGTACGCCGGAGCCGAGTTCCGCGAGACCGGGAGACCCGCCCCTCAGGCCGAGGGCGGACAGTGGACGCCTGTCGATGCCGACGGCCAACAGCCAGGTGGCCGCGCATGCCGCGAGCAGCACGGGCGCGACGCTCCGCAGGTCGATGGCGAGGGACGCGTCGGCGTCCGGAAGGCCGGCGATGACCGCGACCGCGAATCCGAGCACGAGGCCGAAGCCGATGAAGAGACCGGCGAAGGCCGCCAGCCTCCCGGCCCAGGCCCAGCCTTCGGGCTTCACGTTCACCGGCGCTCCACGCTCAGCGCGACCGCGTTGCCCCCGCCGAGACACAGGGTGGCCATTCCCCGTTCCACGTCGCGATCGCGCATGGCATGGAGGAGCGTCGTGAGGATCTTCGCGCCCGAAGCCCCGATCGGGTGGCCGAGGGCGATCGCCCCGCCACGGACGTTCACGCGATCGAGGTCCAGTCCGAGTTGGCGGGCATCCGCGAGACACTGGACGGCGAACGCTTCGTTCATCTCCACGAGCCCGTAGTCGGCGACGACCGTCCCATCCAGCGTCATGAGCTTTCGCACCGCGACGACGGGCGCGAAAAAGAGGTCGCGCGGCGCGGTCGCCCCGACGGAATAGGCCCGGATCCGGCCGAGGACCGGAAGACCGTGCGCGGTGGCGTACGCCTCGGAGGCGACGACCGTGGCCGCGCCCCCATCGTTGAGGCCGGGCGCGTTGCCGGCCGTGACGCTGGGTTCGGTCACCTCCGGGGGAGCGTCCCCCGCGAAAGCGGGTCTGAGCTTTGCGAGCGCCTCGAGCGACGTGCCGCGCCGCGGCGTCTCGTCCGCGTCGATCGTCACGGTGCCCCTGCGCGTCTCGATATGGACGGGGACGACTTCGTCGGCGAACTCCCCGGCATCGATCGCGCGGATCGCCTTCTCATGGCTGCCGAGCGCATAGGCGTCCTGGTCCTCGCGGCTCACCCCCGCCTTGTGGGCGGTGTACTCGGCGTGGCCGCCCATGTGGCAGGTGCCGAAGGCGCACCACAGGCCGTCGTGTATGAGGCCATCGACGAGCGAGCGGTCCCCGAACTTCACGCCCTCCCGGTGTCCCCGGAGGAGATAGGGGGCGTTCGACATCGACTCCATCCCGCCGGCCACCACGACCCGGGCGTCACCCGCCTTTATCGCCTGCGCCGCCAGCATGACGGCCTTCAGGCCGGAGCCGCAGACCTTGTTCACGGTCACGGCCGGAACCGTCACGGGCACCCCGCCGCGGATCGCCGCCTGGCGGGCCGGCGCCTGCCCGACCCCCGCCTGCACGACGTTCCCCATGATCACGTCGTCGATCTCGTCCGGGTCGACCCCGGCCCGGTCGACCGCCGCCGAGATCGCGAGACCGCCGAGGTCCGGGGCCGCGAGAGAGGAGAGTCCGCCCATGAATCGGCCCGTGGGGAGCCGCGTCGCGGAGACGATGACCGGGATTCTGTCGCTATCGCTCATGTTCCATCGCTCGTGCCGTCGTTATCGCCCGTGCCGTTGTTCGCGCGTTCCTGCCGTCCGGGATGCCGGCCCCGCCGCCTGCCGCGCCCGTGAGTCGGAATCGGCCCGAGAGCCTCTCGGAGCGCGGGCCACGTCGTCCAGCCCCGCCGCTCCGCGTCCGCGAGCATGCGGACGAGGATACGCGCCGTCGCGACCGCGTCGCCGCGCGCGCGGTGACGTTCGCGGATCTCGATCCCGTAGTAGTCGGCGACCGAATCCAGGCCTCGACGCTCGAGCCCCGGGAGCAGTCGGCGCGCCATGTGGACCGTGCACAGACGAGGCCCGCGCGGGAGGCCGGCCCCCGCCCGCCGCATCTCGGCGCGCAGGAAGCCCCAATCGTACGCCGCGTTATGCGCGACGAAAACCCGGCCGCGGAGGTGCCCGCGCACCCGGTCGCAGATCTGAGAGAAACTCGGCGCACCGTGCGTCATCTCCGTGCGGATGCCGGTGAGGCGCGTGATCCACGGCGGAATCGTGACCCCGGCATCCACGAGAGTCGAATAGCATCCCCCGATGGCGCCGCGGTCCACGTCGACGATCGCGATTTCGACCACCCGCCCGTTCCCCCCGGCGACGCCGCCGTTCGTCTCGACGTCCACGACGGCGTATCGGAGGTCGAGCAGCTCCCGGGCCGCCGGCTTCCCGGTCCGCCGCCCTCCCCCGGCCAGCCGCCAGGCGTCGCCCTCCCGTCCGTCGCGGACCACCTCGGGGATCCCGTCGAGCAACTGCGCGACGAGCCGGCGGGCCATGGCGGGCGGGCACCCGTGCATTCCGAGCACCTCGGCCGCGAGCTCCACGGACGAGCGGGAGCCGTCCGCGAGCCGGCGCAGCGCTTCGCGCACGAGCACTCCGTCGGGTGCGAAGTGCACGCCCGTCACGCATCGCTCCCGGTACGCCGGCCGGCCTCGGACATCAGGTAGCTCAAGCCTTCCAGTTCGAGCACGATGTCCACCGTCCGGATCGGTACGCCGTTCACCTCGGAGAGTTCGACCGGCGCGAAGTTGAGGATCGCGCCCACGCCCGCGCGCTCGAGTTCCGCGGCGACCTCGGCGGCCACTTCCGTCGGGGTCGCTACGACCCCGATCTCCGCCCCGCACTCCGCGATGACCGGCCGGAGGTCCGTCATCGGACGAATCCTGAGTCCGTAGGCCGTGGTCCCGATCTTCGCCTCGTCGACGTCGAAGGCCGCGACGACATCGAATCCGCGCGCCGCCAGCCCGCCGTATCCGAGCAGTGCGGACCCGATCTTGCCGACGCCCACCAGAGCGATCCTCCAACTGCGCGAGAGCCCGAGGATCTCCTCCAGCGCCCGCACGAGCCCTTCGACCGAGTATCCCCGCCCGCGTTTCCCGAACGAGCCGAAGTGACTCAGGTCCTTCCGGACCTGGGCGGAGGTGGCCCCCGAGGGTTCGGCAAGCTGGGAACTGGACACGAACTCCGCGCCAGCTCGCTCAAGGTCGCGCAACATGCGGAGATACAGGGAGAGGCGTCGAACCGTCGAATCGGAAATTCTGCCGCTCATGCCCGCCCTTGTGAAAGGTTTCACAAACCAAGATAGGGCCGGTTCGTCGTCAACTCAACGCGGCGCGCCCCCTCCCTGTCCGGCTTGAAGCGCCGCCGCCAGGCGCACGAACGTGGGGGGATCCAGCGCCTCCGGCCGCACCGCGGGATCGATCGAGAGTCGCCTCAGCAGCGCCGCCGCGTCTCCCGCGAACGTCAGCTCCGGAGCCGTGCGCAGCGTCTTCTGCAGCTGCTTGCGGCGGCGGTTGAAGCATGCGCGCGTCAGCGTCCTGAGCGCCGCGCGGTCCACGTCGGCGGCGTCCGGCCGCGGTTCCAGGCGAACCACCGCCGAATCGACCGAGGGGACGGGGCGAAACGCCTGGCGGCCCACCCGGAACGCGAGCGACGCGTCCGCGAGCGCCTGCACCCCGACGGAGAGCGCGCCATACGCCTTGATGCCCGGCGGCGCCACGATCCGCTCCGCCACTTCTCTCTGGACGGTGAGCACGATGCGTACGGCGGACGGATCGAGTTCGAGGAAAGCGAAGACGAGCGGCGACGTGATGTTGTAGGGGACGTTCGACACGACGCGCACCGCCGCGGCGCCCCGCACGAAATCCGGGAGTCCCAGGCGAAGCGCGTCCCCTTCCACCACATCCACGTCCGGCCGGTCGCCCCAGCGGCCGCGGAGCTCGCCGGCGAGGTCGCGGTCCTTCTCGATGAGGACGAGGCGACGGCAACACCCGACGAGGTACTGGCTGAGTTCTCCATGCCCCGGCCCTACCTCGAGCACGACGTCCGCGGGCTGCGGATCGAGTTCCCGCACGATCTTGCGCTGGATGTTCGGGTCGACCAGGAAGTTCTGGCCGAGCGCGCGCTTCGGCCGCGGGCGTCCGGCCTGCCCGGAGGTCACAGGGAAGCCGCGACGGCCGTCCGGTCGTCCAGTCTCATCTCGTCATCGCTGTCCGCGAAGAGGGCCGCCACAAGAACCTCGGGATCGAGATCGCCGCGGTCGATGCGCCTCCTCACCCGGGAATCCGGCGTTTCGAGGGGGTCGCTCAGTTCGGCGAGTCCATCGGTGAACGCCAACAGCGTTTCACCCGCGGACGGAACCCGCGTCTGCCGGTACGACCGGACCGCGGCCACGCCGACCGGCGGATCGAGCGCCGTGAGACGGCGGACCCCGCCCGATCCGAGCAGATACGCGTACGGGTGGCCCGCGTTCGCGTATCGCAATTCCCCGCGCCCGGGATCGATGACCCCGTAGAAGAGCGTCATGTACATCTCGGTCGCGTCGAGTGCCGCCCGGAGCTGCCCGTGCATGGCGTCGAGGACGGCCGCGGGTTCGGCCTCCACGCCCGTCGCCAGGACCACGGCGCTCAGCGTGCGGGCCATGATGAGCGCGGCGGAAGGTCCATGCGAGCTGACGTCGCCGAGCATGACCCCCAGGCAACCGTCGGCGAGCCGGACGAGGTAGTAGAAGTCGCCGCCCAGGGAGAGCGCCGGATCGCAGCGGGCCGCGATCCGGCCGAGATCGCGAAAATCCTCGGGGGGCGGAAGAAGCTTCAGTTGCAGGTCCCGGGCGATTTCCAGCTCGGCCAGCACCCGCTCCCGGCGGAGCCGTCTTGCGAGGAGCCGCTCCCGTGACTGTTCGCCCTCGGCCACGGCCCCGATCCAGCCGGCGAGCAGCGTGGCGGCGGCATCGCCGCGGCTCGCCGGCTCGTGGACCAGGCGCAGCCGTCCCGCATCGCCCAGCGGCCACGTTTCCCGGACCTCCGGCGGGCCGCTCGGTTTCTCGTCATCCTCCCAGCTGTCGAACAGCACCTGCGAGCCGTCCTCGAACAGCCGGTCGAGCCGGAATCTGAGACCCGTGACCTCGGCGAAGCGTCTCAGGAGAGGTTCGATCCTCACGAGCGGATCCGGCGCGCCCCGGAATGAGAGCGTGACCCTGTTGCCGGTCTCGTTGAACGCCACGCCGTCCGCGAGTTGCCTCAGCAGAAAGAGGCCGCGCCCCCGGGGCCGGCCGATGCCCTCCGCCGAGACAGGGTCCGGCACGGCATCGGGATCGAATCCGCTTCCCTCGTCCGAGACCTTCACGCGCAGGCCGTCCGCGTCCGCTTTCGCCGAGACTCGAACGACGGCGCCGGGGCGGTCCCCGCTCCCGTAGAGAATCGCGTTGGCCACGGCCTCGCCGAGCGTGACCCGCAGTCTGAATGCCGTCTCGCGATCCAGATCGGCGAGGTGCCGGCATGCCACGACGACCCTCTCCACCACGGCCCGCTGGTAGCGCACGCGCGACGGAAAAACGACGCGTATGTGCCCGGACTCGTCGACATCCAGGTTCAGATCCGGCGCCTCCGCGGGCGACGTGTGTTTCTGCCACACGAACCCGAGTTCGGCCGCGTTGAGAGGATGGAAGAGGTAGTCGGTCCAGTCCTCGGCGAGCGCCGAGCCCAGACGGTCGACCCATGCCCCGTCGATGAGCGCCACGAGCACGGACGCGGCGCCGAAGCGCCGGTGCAGGTACGGCATCGTCGCCCGCGGCTCGGCGACGTCCACCAGGATGAGATCCGTCGGGAGCACATTGAGCGGGCGTCCGAAGAGCCCCCTTACTTCGGGAGGCGGATCGATCTCGGCGGCGGCGGCGACGACGGCCTGGAGAATGTCCGGCCGACTCGAGAGGACCAGGATGCGGGCCGGGGCGCCGTCCTTCATTCCGGAGCTGCGGCTCCGGTCAGGACTCGCCGAGCGCGGCCGCCCGGGACTCGACGATCTCGAACAGCGAGTCCAGTCTGGTCAGGGCGAAGAGCCGCTCGAGATCCTCGTTCAGCCCCGTCAGCGTCAGGCGGCCCCCCGCGTCGCGGATGTGCTTGGAGAGACTGACGAGCACCCCGAGGCCGGAGGAGTCGATGTAGTCGGCCTCGGAGAAATCGATCACGAAGTCCGTGTCTCCACCCGCCAGGCGCGCGAGCACGCGCTCCTTCAGTTCGCCGCGGTTGTTGATCGTGAGCTGGCCGCCCACGGTGACGAGGGTGTTGGCTCCCGTCTGTTCGATCGAAAACGTCATCCTTCGCTCCCGGGTGACATGAGGGCCGTAATGCAGGCGACATCCACGATATCGGAGGCGGACGCGCCGCGGGAGAGGTCGTTCAGCGGTCGCCGCAGCCCCTGAAGGACAGGTCCCAGGGCGCGCGCTCCGGCGAGTCGTTCGAGCAGTTTGTAGGCGATGTTCGCGGCGTCGAGGCCCGGGAAGACGAGCAGGTTGGCGCGGCCGGCCACCGGAGATCCGGGAGCTTTCAGCGCCGCGACGTCGGGGACGAGCGCCGCGTCGGCCTGGAGTTCGCCGTCCGCCGCGATTTCGGGGCGGCGGTGGCGGAAGATGTCCAGCGCCTCGCGCACGTGTTCGACCGCCGGACCCGCGGCCGAGCCGAGAGTGGAATATGAGAGAAACGCGACGACCGGTTCCTCTCCGGCAATCGCTCGGTGCGCGTCGCAGGCCGCCGAGGCGCTTTCCGCCATCTGGGCCGGGGTGGGCGCCGGGACGACCGCGGCGTCCGTGAGCGTGAGCACCCGCTCGCCGGGACCGGGAAACACCATGTAGAACGCGGCTGAGACCGTCTCCACGCCGTCGGCCAGGCCGACGACCTTCAGCCCGGCCCGGATGACGTCGGCCGTCGGATGCACGGCGCCGGCCACGACCCCGTCCAGTTCCCCCGCCGCGAGGCATTGCGCGGCACGCTCGAGGCCGCCCGAGCCATCCCGGATCTCCACGGGGCGTACCCACCCCTCCTCACGCAACCGGCGAATCGCCAGCGCCGTGCGGGTCTCGTGCGCCTCCGGAAAGCCGATGCGCCGCTCGAGGGCGGCGGCCCGCGCCCTCAGCCCGTCGATGAAGCCGGCCCTGGTCGGCGGCGTCACCCGTGCGTCGCTGCGTCGCGCCCGAAGGCGCGGTCCATGCGGGCCTTCACGACCGGGCTCACGAAGTCCGTCACGTCCCCGCCCAGGCGTCCGACTTCGCGCACCAGCGAGGAACTCAGGAACGTGTGACGCGTGGAGGGCGCCATGAAGAGCACTTCAACCTCGGGCCAGAGCGAGCGGTTCATGAGCGCCATCTGGAACTCGTACTCGAAGTCGCTCACGGCCCGCAGCCCGCGCACGATGATCCGGGCCTCGCGGGAGCGGGCAAAATCCACGAGCAGGCCGGAGAAGGACGTCGCTTCGATCCTGGGTTCGTCCGCGAAGACTTCGCGGATCAGATCGACGCGTTCCTCGATCTCGAACAGTCCCGACTTGGCCTGCGTGGCCGTCTCCGCCACGGCGACGATCAGGCGCTCGACGACCCCCAGGCTCCTGCGCACGATGTCCTCGTGCCCGACCGTCAGCGGGTCGAACGACCCGGGGTACACGGCGACGGCATTGTTCATCGGGTTCCCCGTGAGAGTGTTCGGGTTGACGCTTCGGCCGGAGCCCGGAACCGGCTGACGCAGGTGTCACCGTATTCCCTCGTCCAGTCGGCCACGACCGCCCATTCGGCGTCCGGACGGTGCTCGACCCACAGTTGTGAGGCGAATGGACGGGCTCGGAAGCGCTCGACCAGCCGCTCGCCGCCGGTGGACGCATACGGTGGATCCGCGAAGACCAGGTCGAGAGGCGCGCCCGGGCCGGGCACGGCGTCCGGTTTGTCGAGACCGTCGACCCAGGCGATGGCATCGTCCCGCACCACGCGCGATCGATCCGCGAGATCGAGCGTGGCGACGTTGCGGCGGAGCAGCGCCACCGCCCGGCGATCGGACTCGACAAAATGGACGTGCGCGGCGCCGCGCGACAGCGCCTCGATCCCCAGGGCTCCCGAGCCGGCGTAGAGATCCGCGACCCGGGCTCCATCGACCTCGCCCGCGAGCGCGGAGAACCAGGCCTCCCGCACCCGCTCCGCCGTCGGACGGGTGCGCCGTCCACGGGGGGCGTCGATGAAGCGGCCGCCCAGGTCGCCCGCGATGATGCGAAGCCTCAAATGACGGGACGCGTCAGCGACACTACACCAGAGCCCCGGGGTAGAGGATGATTCCGCAACCCTCGCAGACGGCGAGGTGCCGCCGCGCCCGGATCTCGGCCTGTAGCTGTTTCGGTATCGAGGTATAGCACCGGCCGCACACCCCATCGACGGTGAGCTCGGCGAGCGCCGCCTGGCGCCCCCCTCCTCCCGCCGTGCGGTACAACTGCAGTGCCCGGCGGTCCAGTCGGTCTTCCTGCGTTCTTCGGCTGGCGCCGCAGTGCTGGAGATCCCCCTCCAGGGTCGCCCGCAGTTGCTCGGCGGCGGTGCTCCGGTCCGCCAGCCGCGAGGCGGCCTCCCGCAGCTCCGCTTCCGCCGCTTTCAGCGCCCCGCGCGCGGTCTCCACATCCTGCATGGCGTCGAGCTGGTCATCCTCCGCCGCCCGCAGGTTGCGCCGGGCCGTGTCCGTTTCGCTCCGAACGGCGAGATGCTGCTGCATGTTCGCCACCGCGACGGAGCGTACCTCGAGGCGCTTGAGCGTCGCTCTGCCGGCCTCGACGGACCGGTGGAACTGCCGCACGCGCCCTTCCGCCTCCTCCGCTTCCGCCCGGATCCGCGCGACCTGCGACTCCAGCGTCTCCACGGTTTCCCGGAGCCCGGCCTCCTCCCGGCCGAGACTCTCGAGTTCATCTTCTATCTTCAGGATCCTGTGATCGATCTCCTGAAGCGTGAGTAACTCCTCGACGATATCGGTCGCTTGCATTCTCTCTCCGACTGTCATCGCTGCGCGGCCCCGGCAGGCGGCGTCTCGCCTTCGGCGGCCGGCATGAACGCCCCCGACTCGCCCGCGGCACGAAGTTCGCGCACGAGTTCCTGTTTCTCACCCAACAATCGACGTTGCTGCTCCGGCTCCGCAAGCTCGATCGCGCGGCCAATCTCCTCGATCCGTTCGCGATGCCGTCGATAGAGAAGGCGGCGCACCACGGCGTCGAATACCCGGGCGGCGTCCGGGAGCTCCCGGTCTGACTCGCGCAGCGCCCTCGCCAATTCCGCGGCGGAGGCGGAGGCGGATGTCCAGTCCGGAGAATCGACCCCCTCGTCCGATGCCGCCGACAGGATCTCGAACAGTTCGCGGCCCCGCGGGTCGGACATGTGGTCGGGTCCGAGTCCGACGCGCACGGCCTGGCGGGTAAGCGCCGGATCGCGAACGAGAAGGAGGAGAAGATCGTGTTCGGTCCGCGAGGCCGGGGATGGCCCGCGACGGGGACGTCCCGCGCCGGCGGCGGGGGGACGGCGTCGAAGCCGGGAGCGCTCGAGGCGCGCGATCTCATCCACGAGCGTGTCGCGCCGTATTCCCAGCCCTTCCACCGCCCGGTCCACGTAGATGTCGCGGAGCGCCGCATCGGAGACCGCCCTCAGGGTGCTGAGCAGACCATCCACCGCGCGGCGGCGCCCCTCCACACGGTCGAGGTACCCCTCGCGGCGAAGGATCTGGAGCTTGCGCTCGAGAAGATCCACCGCGTCGTCGAGGAGCTGCCGGATGGCGGCCGGACCGTCCCGGCGGATGAGGGAATCGGGATCTTCGCCGGACGGGAGCGACACGACCATCGGGTGGATCCCGGCGGCGAGGAGGATGTCCCCGGTTCTGAACGTCGCGCGCAGTCCGGCGAGGTCGCTGTCGTAGAGCAGGTAGGCGCGCTTCGTGTATCGCCCGATGCGGCGCGCCTGGTCCGCCGTGAACGACGTCCCCAGCCCGGCGACCGCAAAGCCGAGGCCGGCCCGGTGCAGCGCGATGACATCGGTGAACCCTTCCGCAATCGCGGCGTGGCCCTCGCGTCGCATGGCGTGCCGGGCCCGGTTGAGCCCGTACAGCTCCTCCCCCTTGTGGAAGACGGGGGATTCGGGCGAGTTGATGTACTTGGGCGCGTCGGAGGAGGCATCGAGGATGCGGCCGCCGAAGCCGATCGGCCGGTCGCGCAGGTCCTGGATCGTGAACATCAGACGCCCGCGAAAACGGTCGTACGGCTCCTCCGCCCTCTCGCTCGTCGCGAGAAGCCCGAGTTCGAGCAGGGTCCCCTCCTCGATCCCGTGTCGAGCCGCAGCCGAGCGGAGCGCCCGCCACTCGTCGTCCGCATAGCCCAGCCCGAAGTCGAGCGCCTCCTCCAGCGACAGCCCGCGCCCCTTCAGATAGTCGCGCGCGCCGGCGCCGGCCGCCTCGCGCAGCCGGCTCTGGAACCACTCGGCCGCGAAGGCGAGCACTCCGCGCAGCGGCGCATACGGATCCTCGCGGCGCTCCTCCCGGTGCGGAACCTCGATCCCGACCTTCGCGCCCACGTGTCGTACCGCCTCCGGGAAGTCGAGACCGAGGTGCTTCATCAGGAAGCCGAAGACGTCCCCGCCCTCCCCGCAGACGAAGCACTTGAAGATCTGGCGCTGCGGTTCGACCGCGAAGTTCGGGCCGTCTCCGCCGTGCAGGGGGCAGGGTCCGCGGTAGCTCTTCCCCGATCGTCGCAGCTGGACGTACTCCCCCAGGATCTCGAGGATGTCCGCCCGCGCGCGGATGTCCTCTACGAGGCTGTCGCTCACCACGATCCCGCCTCCGCACCGGGAGCTGAGCGGTCCATCATCCCGCGCACCGCGCGCAACCCGCGCTCATTCGAATTCCACGACTGTGACGCCTGTGCCCCCTTCGTTCGATTCACCGGTTCTGAAGAGCCGGATCCGCGGATCCGCGGCGAGCAGCTGCCCCACCCTCTCCCTCAGCGCGCCCGTTCCCTTTCCGTGAATGATCCTGAGCCACGGGAGGTCGCCGACCACAGCCGCATCGACGGCCGGATTGAGCGTCCCCTCCACCTCGTCGACGCGCAGGCCCCTGAGATCGACCTCCGTGGCGACGCTGAAGTCCGGTCGGCGCGGCGGCGGTGCGGCGGCTTCGCGGACGCCGGCCGGGCCGGACGAACCGCCCGCCGGTGCAGAATGGGGCGTCAGCTCGCGCAGCGGTACCGTGAGCCGCAGTCCTCCCACCTCGATGACACCGCGGTCCTCCCGAATCTCTACGAGGCGCGCCGGCCGCTCGGACGCGTCCCACCGGACGGTATCGCCAACCCCGACCGTTCGCTCGGCGGACGGAGGCGCGGAGTCGCCCAGCGCACCAAGCGCACGGGAGGACGCCCGAAGCGCCCGCTCCACTTCCCCCCGCGCGGCCCGCTTCGCCTGCCGCCGGCGCAGTTCATCCCCCGCCGCGAACTCGGCCTCGAGCCGTGAGATCGCGGCCTCCACCCGGCCTCGCGCCTCGCGCAGCGCCGCGAGCCGCTCCACCTCCCGCCGGCGAGCGGCGGCGCGCTCCGAATCGGCCAGGGCGGTCTCCCTGGACGCGAGGTCGCGTTCGCGTTCGGCCGTTTCTCCGGCCCGGCGCTCGAGTTGGACCCGAAGGTCCTCGACCTCGCCCCGTTCGGCCTCGAGCCGGGCGAGGAGCGTGTCCAGCGAGACGTGCTCCGGCCCGAGCCGGTCGCGGGCATCGGCGAGGACGTCATCCGGGACCCCGAGCCGCGCGGCGATGACGAGCGCGTAGCTGCGGCCGGGCCGGTCCCTGACCAGACGGTATGTCGGCTCGAGCCGCGTTCCATCGAACTCCAGCGAGGCGTTCACGGCCGCGGCCTTCTCGTCGGCGAGGCGCTTGAGGTCGCCGAGGTGCGTCGTGGCCACCGTCAGTCGAGCCTGCCGAGCCAGCCGCCGCAGCGACGCCGCCGCTAGCGCGCCCCCCTCGGCCGGATCCGTCGCGCTTCCAATCTCGTCGAAGAGGACGAGGTCCCGGTCTCCGGCGTCGCGCAGAATGCCGGCCAGGTTTCGCGCCTGCGCACCGAAGGTGGAGAGCGACGCTTCGATCGACTGTTCGTCCCCGATGACCGCGAAGAAGCGGCGAAAAAAGGGGATCCGGCTCCCGGCGCCGAGGGGCGGCAGCACGCCGCTCTGAGAGAGCGCGGACAGCAGGCCGAGCGTCTTCAGAAACACCGTCTTCCCCCCCGCGTTGGGGCCCGACACGAGAAGGACGCGTTCGCCCGCCGAGAGGTCGAGGTCGAACGGGACCGCTCCGCCGGCATCGAGGGCGAGGAGAGGATGACGAGCGCCGCGGATGTGGATCCCCTCGGACCCCGCCTCGACGAAGGCCGGGGGGGCGGCGTCCATCTCGTCCGCGAAGAGCGCGCGGGCGCGCAGCGAATCCAGTTCCACGAGGGCGGCGTGCGAGGCGGCGAGTTCGCTCGCGCGGGCGCGCACGGCGGAGGAGAGGTCCCGCAGAATCCGGTCCACCTCGCGGGCCTCGCCGAGTTCCAGTTCACGGATCTCGTTCATCGCCTCGATGGCGCGCGACGGCTCGACGAACAGGGTCCGGCGGCTGGCGGACGCGTCGTGTACGAGACCGCCTGCGATCCCCTTGCCCTCGCGGCGGACCGGGATGCAGTAGCGGCCGTTGCGGACGGTGACCGAGGCGTCGGGCACGCGGACCCTTTCCGGGAGCGAGCGGGCGTAGCGCGTGAGTTCGTCAACGAGCCGGCCGCGCCGCGTGGCGAGCGCGCGGCGGATGCGCCGAAGCTCCGGGGAGGCCCCGTCCGCGACCGCACCCGTCGCATCGAAGGTGCGCGCAATCCGTTTCTCGAGGGCCGCCTCCCCCCACACCCGGCTCACATGCTCGGCCGGGAGGCCATCGGGGTCGAGGCGCGCCTCCAGTCGCCGCACGGCGCGCGCGACGGCCATGACCTGTCCACACGCGAGCAATTGAGCCGGCTCCAGCGCCGCGTCTTCGATCGCGAGCCGCCGGAGAGCCCCGCCCAGCGGCGCGATCGGATCCAGCACCCATCCGTCCCGGCTCCCGATCAGCTCCCGAAGTTCGTGCACGGCCGCGAGCGAGCGGCGCGCGGATGCCGCGTTCCGAAGCGGCCGGAGCCCGTGCACGGCAGCGCGGCCCGCCTCCGACACGGCGCCTTCGCCGACCGCCGCCAGCACGCGGTCGAACTCGATCACCCTTAGGGCGTGGTCCACGGCGGCTACCCGGGCGGCCAGCCCATGCGGCGGCCGCCGAGCACGTGGAAGTGCAGGTGGGGCACGGCCTGGCCGCCGTCGCCGCCGACATTCGTGACGACGCGGTACCCGCCGTCCAGCCCCTCCGCGTCCGCCACCGCCGCACACGCGAGAAGGAGTCGGGTTCCGAGCGGCCCTTTCGAGAGGGCCGCGAGGCTCGACACGTGCGCCCGCGGGATGACGAGCACATGCACCGGCGCCCGGGGTTCGAGATCCCGGAACGCCACCCAGTCCTCCGCCTCGGCGACGATCGTCGCCGGGATCGCCCCCGAGGCGATGCCGCAGAACACGCAGTCCGTCATGTCATCCCCTCGTCGCCTGCCTCGTTTTCGTCGGCGGCCAACATCGCCGCCGCCACCGCCACGGCGACCACCGCGGCAGTCTCGAACCTCAACGCCGCGGGACCCAGGGAAACGGGTTCGAAGCCCGCCTCCAGGCAGCGCTGCCGCTCCGGCCGCGTGAGGCCTCCCTCGGGCCCCACCGCGACGGTCAGCCCGCTTCCCCCGCGTCGCCCTTCCCGGCCGCGGGCGATCCCGGCGGCGAGCCAGGGTCGCCCTTCCGCGTCGGCGAGCCAGGGTCGCCCTTCCGCGTCGGCCAGCCACCCGGCTCCGTCGTGGCGGCCGAGCGCCTCGTCCGGCATCATGGACCCGCGCAAACGGGGGAGCCAACTGCGGCCCGATTGCTTCAGCGCCGCCCTCGCGCGGCCCTCCGCCCGCCGCAGAAAGCCCTCGGAGCGGGCGGCGTCGGCCACGGAGCGCGACCGCTCCCATTCGATCCAGGTGATCGCGGCGGCGCCCAGCTCCACGGCCTTCTCGACGAGCCACAGGGAACGGTCGCGGTTCGCCACGGGGGCCCACAGGTGCAGCGGAAGCGCGGGTTCCGGCGGAAGGGGCGCGAGCAGCCGACAGCTGGCGCGGCGCCGGTCCAACGCGACGAGTTCCGCCTCCCAACGGCACCCGGCGCCGTCGGTGACCGCGAGGCGACCGCCGGGGCGGAGCCGGGCGGCACGGACATGGCTCACGTCGTCGCTCGCGAGTTCGGCCCGCGCGCCGGCTTCCAGGCCCGAAAGACCTTCGGCGAAGAACGTCTGATCGCTCACGGGGGGCAACGTATCCGTCGTCGGCGCGCCATCGCCACCAACCTCGCGCCCTTCGCGGCGGAGCCTTTTCCGGCGGCGCCTCCAACCCTTATGTTCGCTCCGCCGAAGCGGCCCGCCCATTACGAGTTGTCTCGCGCGGCCTCCGGCTTCCCGGCATTGGGCCAGCCAAGGGCGATTCAACTCGCGCGAGGGGGCGATTGAACGAGACAGGGACCGTCGAAGCCGTTTCCGGGTCCGCCGCTCCGGGCGCGGGGCCTTCCGTAGAAACCCAGTCCATCGACACGATCCGCACGCTTGCCATGGACGCCGTCCAGCGAGCCGGATCCGGGCATCCAGGCACGGCGATGGCGCTCGCCCCCGTGGCGTACACGCTGTGGATGCGCCACATGCGGTACAGCCCGCAAGACCCCGCCTGGTTCGGCCGGGACCGCTTCGTACTCTCCGCCGGCCACGCCGCGATCCTCCAGTACGCCGTTCTCCATCTCACCGGGTTCGACCTTCCCCTGGAGGAAATCCGCAATTTTCGGCGGGCGGGAAGCTGCACGGCGGGCCACCCCGAGTACGGCCACGTCGACGGCGTCGAGACGACGACCGGTCCGCTGGGCCAGGGCGTCGCGAACTCCGTGGGGATGGCGATCGCCGAAGCGCATCTCGCGGCGGTGTTCAACCGGCCGGGCCACTCGATCATCGATCACCGGACGTACGTCATCTGCAGCGACGGCGACCTCATGGAGGGCGTCTCGTACGAAGCCGCCTCGCTCGCCGGACACCTGGGCCTCGGCAAGCTCGTCTGGCTCTACGATGACAACAGGATCACGATCGATGGCGACGTCGACCTCGCCTTTTCCGAGGATGTGCGCGGGCGATTCGAGTCGCTGGGGTGGCACGTGCAGTCCGTCGCGGACGCGAACGACCTCGGGGCGCTCGACGCGGCGATCGAAGGGGCCCGGCGCGCGGAGGACCGCCCGTCGCTCATCATCGTCCGCTCGCACATCGGCTACGGCGCTCCCAACAAGCAGGACACGGCCGCCGCGCACGGCGCGCCGCTCGGCGAGGAAGAGGTCCGGCTCACCAAGGAGGTGTACGGCTGGCCGGCGGAACCTCCGTTCCTCGTGCCGGACGCCGTCCGGACTCACATGGGCCGGCAGGTCGCCCGCGGCGAAGCGCTCGCCGGGGAGTGGGAAGAGCGCTTCGAGCGCTACCGCGCGGCGCACCCGGAGCTGGCCGCGGAACTCGAACGCCGCATCCGGTCGGTTCTGCCGGAGGCGTGGGAAGAGGACCTGCCGAGCTTCGGTCCGGACGACGATCCGATCGCCACGCGCGCCGCTTCCGGCCGGATCCTGACCGCGCTGGCCCCCCGCCTCCCCGAACTCGTCGGCGGGAGCGCCGACCTGTCGGGTTCGAACAACACGTTGATCGACTCGCCGAACTTCTCGAGGGAGGCGCCCGAGGGCCGCAACCTGCGGTGGGGCGTCCGCGAGCACGCGATGGCGTCCATCGCGAACGGCCTCGTCCTCCACGGCGGCATCCGGCCGTACATCGCGACGTTCTTCACCTTCACGGACTACGCCCGGCCATCGATGCGGCTCGCCGCCCTGATGGGACTGTCCAATATCTACGTGATGACGCACGACTCGATCGGCCTCGGGGCCGACGGGCCGACGCACCAGCCGATCGAGCACCTCGCCTCCTTCCGGGCGATGCCAGGCGTCGTCCTGCTGCGCCCCGCCGATCCGGAGGAGACCGTCGAGGCGTGGCGCGTCGCGATCGAGCGTCGCACGGGACCCACGATCCTCGTGCTCACGCGCCAGAAGGTCCCCCATCTCCCGCGCGCCGCCGGCGCTGCCCGCGAGGGGGTGGAGCGCGGCGCCTACATCGTCAGGCCGGCGCCCGGCCCCCCCGAGGTCGTGCTCGTCGGGACCGGTTCGGAACTTCAGGTGGCGGTCGAAGCGGCGGAAGCCCTCGAGGCCCGCGGGGTATCGGCGCGCGTCGTCTCGTTCCCGAGCTGGGAACTCTTCCGCGCCCAGCCGGCGTCCTACCGGAACGAAGTTCTTCCGCCCGACCTTCCGAGGGTCGCGATCGAAGCCGGCGCCACCCTCGGGTGGACGGAATGGGTGGGGCGGGACGGCGCCGTCATCGGGATCGACCGCTTCGGCCAGTCCGCCTCCGCGGCGGACAACTTCGCCCACTTCGGCTTCACCGCGGAGGCGCTCGTCGCGCGGGCCCTGGAGGCGCTCGCGGCGGAGCGACCGGCGTGAAGCTCGCGGTCGGGGCGGACCACGCGGGCGTCGGTTATAAGGACATCCTCGCCGCGGAGCTTCGCGAAGCCGGCCACGAGATCGTCGACGTCGGCACGCACGGCACGGACTCCGTCGACTACCCCGACTTCGCCTTCGCCGTCGCCGAGCGGGTGGCGCGCGGCGAGGTGAAGCGCGGCATCGTCATCTGCGGATCCGCCGTGGGCGTCTGCATCGCCGCGAACAAGGTGCCGGGAGTGCGGGCGGGCGTCTGCCACGACACGTATTCGGCGGCGCAGGGGGTCGATCACGACGACATGAACGTCCTCTGCATGGGGGAGCGCGTGATCGGGATCGCCCTCGCGCGCGCGATCACGGAGGCCTTTCTGGCCGCGGATTTCTCGGCCGAGTCGAGGCATCGACGCCGGCTCCAAAAGGTGCTGGATATCGAGGCCCGACACCTGAAATCGGACGCCTGAGACACACGATCCTGAGACACCATGGGGAGGGGAGAGAGATGAGCGCGCTGCTTCAACTCCAGGCGCAGGGCCAGAGCTACTGGCTCGACAACCTGACGCGCGGGATGCTGGTCGACGGAACGCTGGCCCACCGGGTCGAAGCCGAAGGGTTGCGAGGGGTCACCTCGAACCCCGCGATCTTCCACAACGCCATCACGGGCAGCGCGCAGTACGATGCGGACATCGCCCGCTTCACCGCTGCGGGTCTCGGCGTCGAGGACGTCTACGACCGGCTCACGATCGCCGACGTCCAGGGCGCGTGCGACATCCTGCGGGGCGTGTGGGAGAGTTCCGGCGGCGTCGACGGATACGTTTCCCTCGAAGTGTCTCCCCACCTCGCGAACGACACGGAGGGCACGGTACGGGAGGCGCGTCGCCTCCACGATGAGGTGGCCCGCGAGAACGTCCTCATCAAGATCCCCGGCACGCCGGCCGGAGTCCCGGCCATCCGGCAGGCACTGTTCGAGGGCGTGAACGTGAACGTCACGCTCCTCTTCTCCATCGCCGCGTACGAGGCGGTGGCGGACGCCCACACGGAGGCGCTGGAGCAGCGGCTCGAAGCGGGCCGGGCGGTTGACCATGTCGCCTCGGTAGCCAGCTTCTTCGTGAGCCGGATCGACGGGCTGACCGACCGGAGGCTCGAGGCGCTGGCCGACCGGGCCGAGGGCGACGCCGCTCGCTGCGAGGCCCTGCTCGGCAAGGCGGCGATCGCCAACGCGAAACTCGCCTACGTCGGCTTCCAGCGGCGGCTGGCCACGGACCGCTGGACCCGTCTCGCAGGGCTCGGCGCCCACCCCCAACGCATGCTGTGGGCGAGCACGAGCACGAAGAACCCCGCGTATTCCGACGTGATGTACGTCGAGCCGCTCATCGGCGACCTGACGGTCAACACGCTGCCCGAGAAGACGATCGATGCCTTCAGGGACCACGGGCGCGTTGCCGGCACGCTGACCGAAGGCGTTGAAGAAGCCCGTCGCACGATGGCGGAGTTGGCCGCCGTCGGGATCGACCTGGACGAGGTTACGGATCAGCTCCTGGCGGAGGGGGTCGAGAAGTTCGCCGTCCCCTTCGACCGGCTCCTCGCGAGCCTTGCGGAGCGGATGGCGTCGCAGCCCGCCGCGGCCGTCGCGTCCGGGTCCGCTACGCCGTAAACGCCGCCTTTACCCGCTCCCAGAAGCTCGGATCCTCGCCCCGGCGGGGTTCGGGCGGCGCATCCTCGACCTCCCGCAGCGACTCCAGGATGTCGCGCTGCCGCCGGGACAGTTCGCTTGGCGTCCACGTGTGGACCCGCACGAGCTGGTCCCCCTGGCCCGCCGCCCGCAAACGCGGCATCCCCTGGCCACGAAGCCTGAGGACCTGGCCGGCCTGGATCCCCGCGGGCACCTTGAGCCGGGCCTGGCCGAGGATCGTCGGCACGTCGAGTTCGTCGCCCAGCGCCGCCTGCGAAAACGTGACGGGCAGGTCGAGGATCAGGTCATCCCCCCTGCGTTCGAAGCGGTCGTGCGGCTCGACCTCCACCTGCACGATGAGGTCCCCCGCCGGCCCGCCCCGCGGACCCGCGTTGCCGCGCCCGCGCAGCTTCAGGTAGTCATCGGACGACACACCCGCCGGAATCTCGATGTCGACGGTTCGGTCGACCCGCACGCGTCCGGTTCGCCCGCAGTCGCGGCACTCCTCCGCGATCAAGGTGCCCTCTCCGGCGCAGGCGGAGCAGGGGCGCACGGAGACGAACTGTCCCAGCATCGAGCGCTGGACCATGCGGATCTCGCCGGTGCCCTGGCACGTCCCGCACGTGGACGCCGTACTTCCGGGCTCCGCGCCCGTCGCGTCGCACCGCTCGCAACCATCCAGAGCGGAGACGCGGAGGGAGCGCCGGGCCCCCGTCGCCGCCTCTTCCAGCGTGATCGTAACGGAGACCTTGAGGGTCGAGCCGCGGCGCGGCTGGTTCGGCGATCGCGCGTCGCCGAACAGGTCGCCGAAGCCGCCGCCCGCGAAGCCGCCGCCTCCGAACTCCCGCATGAACACGTCGAACGCGTCGGAGAAGTTGTTGAAGCCGGAGAACGGCGCCTCGCCTCCACCACCGCGCCGCACGCCGGCCTCGCCGTACCGGTCGTACAGCTGCCGCTTCCCCGGGTCGCGGAGCACTTCCCACGCCTCCGTCACCTCCTTGAACCGCTCCTCCGCGTCGGAGGCGGAATTGCGATCCGGATGGTACTCCATGGCGAGGCGCCGATACGCCCGCTTCAGCTCGTCCGCCCCGGCATCGCGGGAGACGCCGAGCAGTTCGTAGTAGTCGCGCTGTCCGCTCACGGCGTCAGCCGCGTGAGGAGATCGGAGGTCCAGTCGACGATGGAGACGACCTTGTCGTACGGCATGCGCGTCGGCCCGATGACGCCGACGGTGCCCTGCAGGCTGCCGACGGCATAGTTGGCGGTGACGATGGTCAGATCCTCCAGTTCCGGCTGGCCGTGCTCGGCGCCGATCGTCACGTGGGGACCGTCCGAGCCGCCGCGGTCCCCCAGCACGGAGGCGAGCAACTCCCGCCGCTCGGTAAGGAGCAGGAGTTCGCGCAGACGCTCGCTCGTCGTGAACTCCGGCTGTTCGGTCAGCGCCGCGGCGCTCCCGAGGTGGATTTCGCGCTCGCGGCGCGCCCACTCGAAGATGTCCGGCCCGCTGTGCACGAAGATGTTCATCAATTCCTCCGCGCCGCGGTTGCTGAAACTCAGGTCGCCCAGCCGCTCGTGAAGCGTCGCCTGGATCTCGGAGATCGCGCTGCCCGCCAGCCGTTCATTCAGCGCCTGCGACACCGCCTGGAGCGTCGCCCGGGGCACGCGCGTCGTCACGTCCACGTACACGGTGCGCACCACGCCGGACTCGATCGTGAACACCAGGAGCACCTTCTCGCTCGAGAGCGGCAGGAGTTCGAGGCGCTCGAGCGTGGCCGTGGCGAGCGTCGGACCCACCGCAAGGCCGAGTTCCCCCGTCAGGAGGCTGAGGACGCGCGCCGCCTTGCCCATGAGGTCCTCCACGCCGCCGGCGTCCGCATCCCCCAACTCGCGTTCGATCTTCGCCTGGTCCCGCTTCCGGATGCCGCCCCAGCGCATGAGCGCATCGACGTAGTACCGGTATGCGAGGTCCGTCGGAAGCCTTCCCGCAGACGTGTAGGGGTGAGAGAGCAGACCCTTGCTCTCGAGGTCCGCCATGGTGTTGCGGATCGTCGCGGGCGATACGCCGAGCGCGTACTCCTTCCCGATCCTTCGCGAGCCGGCCGGGGCGGCCGTGCGGACGAAGGAGTCGATGACCGCCGCGAGGACGGCCCGTTCGCGCTCTGTCAGTGTTGGCAGGGTCATGCTCTATCAGCCCCGGCGAGTCCGGCGGCGATCGTATCCAGGCGGAGCCAGCCTTCGATCGTCGCCGTCCAGCGTCCGTTCCGCTCCTTCATCCACCCGGCCTCGGCCCAGTCGTCGAGGCGGAGTCCATCCGACGAGATCTCCCGCACGAAATCCGGCGTCAGTCCGCGATTCGTACGAAGGCCCAGCCAGATCCGTTCCAGTTCTTCCTCTTCCGGCCCCACGCGTTCCCAGCCTTCGAGCGGGCCGCGGCCCTCCCGCAGCGCGCGTTCGTACCGGTCCCAGCGGAAGACGTTCCAACTGCGGATCGGCGGGAGGAATCCATGCGCGGACGGGCCGAGGGCAAGATACGACGTTCGGTTCCAGTACGACCAGTTGTGGCGGCTCTGCGCTCCCGGCCGGGCGAAGTTCGACACCTCGTACTGCTCGTACCCGGCCGCGCGCAGGTCGCGCGACAGGAGTCGGTACTCCTCCGCGTAGCGCTCCTCGTCCGGCGCCCCGACGCGGCCCAGGCGGATCCACTCGGCCAGTGGCGTGCGCGGCTCCACGGTGAGGCCGTAGAGACTCAGGTGAGACACGCCGAGGGCGGCCGCCGCTTCCACCTCCGCCGAGAGGTCCCGCCTCACTTCCGGAGGGAGGCCGAAGATGAGGTCCACGCTCACCCGTTCGAATCCGGCTTCCCTCGCCTCCGCGACGGCGTCCGTCGCCCGGCGCCGGTCGTGCAATCGGCCCAGCCACCTCAAAACCCCATCGTCCAGCGCCTGTACGCCGAGACTCAGCCGGTTCACGCCTGTCGCCCGCCAACTCGCACCGAGACGCGCGTCGAAGGATGCGGGGTTCGCCTCGGCCGTCCATTCGGTGTGCGCGGGGTCGATCCGGAACCGGGCGGAGAGTCGCGAGGCCAGTCCTTCCATCCCGGCGGATCCCATGAGCGAGGGCGTCCCGCCTCCGATGAAGATGGTATCGAGCGTCTCCCCCGGATCCCACCCGTTGCGCTCGAACCACCAGGCGAGTTCGGCCTCGATCGCCGCGAGCCAGCGGGAGACCGGCGGCGCCGACGCCCGCTGGACGGAAAAATCGCAGTAGTGGCAGCGGTGCGCGCAGAAGGGAAAGTGCACATACAGGGAGCGTGGCGGGCGCTCGCGGGACATCAGCGGCCACCCCGCCCCCGGACGGCGGCGAAGCTCCCTCCCGGCCGGCGCTCGACCCATCCTTCGAGTTCCAGCCGTCCCAGTCCGCCAAGCACTTTCGTGACGGGCATCTCGAGACCGACGGCCAGTTCATCCGGCGAGCGGGGTCCCCGCGACAGTGCTCCGAGCAGACGTCTGTCGCCTGAGGATCGGTCGACCGCCGGGGCGGATCCTTCGTCCGCCGCTGGCGGCGGCTCGAGGCACAGCCAGCCCATGGCATCGAACACGTCCTGGACGCCGGCCACGAGCCCGGCGCCCTGGCGCAGGAGGCGAAGACACCCGGCCGCGCCCGGATCATCGATCCGCCCGGGCACCGCGAGGACTTCGCGCCCCAGGTCCAGGGCATGGTCCGCCGTGTTCAGGGCCCCGCTCCTGCCACCCGCCTCCACGACGATGACGCCGCGGGCGAGGGCGGCGATCACCCGGTTGCGGCGCGGAAACGCGGAACGGGTCGGCGGGGCCGCGGGCTCGAACTCGCTCAGCAGGAGCCCGTGCGAACGCATCCTCCGGTACAGGTCCCGGTTTTCCGCCGGGTATTCGCGGTCGAGTCCGGTTCCGAGCACTCCGATGGTCTGCCCGCCCGCGTCGAGGGCGCCGGCGTGGGCGGCCGCATCGACGCCGCGCGCCATGCCGCTGACCACCGTCCAGCCCCAGCGTCCGAGTTCCCTTCCCAGGGCGTAGGCCGTGCGCAGCCCGTAGGACGACGCGGCCCGCGTACCTACGACGGCGATCGTCCGCCCGGAGCCGGGCGTCGCCGGGCCACGCTCGAAGAGTACGGGGGGCGGATCGGGGAGATCGCGCAGCCCCGCGGGATATGCGGCCTCCCCGCAGTCGGTGTACCCCGCCACGCGGATCCCCTTTGCACGCGCTTCGCGCAGCAACGACCGCGCCGCGCTCTCGCCGGCGGCGTTGCAGGCGCGGAGCGTTCTCGCGGTCGGAACGCGCTGGCCCCGGCCCGCCGCCCGGAGGTCGCCCGGGGCACTCCGTCGCAGCGCTTTGAGCGCCGCCGACGCCCCGCCGTGGCGGTCGACCAGGCGCCGGACGGTACGCAGCCCGATGCCGGGGGCGCGGGCCAGGGCGACGAGCGCCGCCAACTCCCCGTCCTTCGCTCGTGCCGCCGCGGAACGCGTCTCCGTCACGGACGCCACGCTTCGCTGCCCCCGAACGGATCCGCTTCGGCGTCGCCCGCCGCGGCCTCCTTCTCCCTCTGCACGCGCGCCCACAGGCCCTCGAGCGCGCCGTCGAGGCCGGCCCCGGTCACGGCCGAGACTATGAACTGGCCCCAACTCCCGGGGGCATCGACCGAAACCGGCGGGTCGGCCGCCGCAGACGTCAAGTCGGCCTTCGTCAGGAGAACGCAATGAGATATGCCGGCGAGCGCCGCGTCGTGCGACCGCAGTTCCTCACGCAGAAGATCGTACGTCGCCTGCGGATCCTCGTCGTCCAACGGCACGAGGAGCGCGAGGGTGCGCGTGCGTTCGATGTGCCGAAGAAACTGCGTGCCCAGACCGCGCCCCTCGTGCGCCCCCTCGATGATGCCCGGGATGTCCGCCATCACGAACGAGCGGTGCCCGCTCAGCCCCACGACCCCGAGGTTGGGCCTCAGCGTGGTGAAGGGGTAGTCCGCGATCCGGGGCTTCGCCGCCGTCACGCGGGCGAGGAGCGTCGATTTGCCCGCGTTGGGCTCCCCCACCAGGCCCACGTCGGCGATGAGCTTGAGTTCGAGTTCGATGTGCCGCTCCTCCCCCCACTCCCCGGGTTCCCATTCGCGCGGCGTCTGTCGCGTGGGCGAAGCGAAGCTCGCGTTGCCCCTTCCTCCGCGGCCGCCGCGGGCCACGACGAGTTCATCTTCCTCCTCGAGCAGTTCGCCGATCCGCTCCCCCGTCTCGACATCGCGCACGAGCGTTCCGAGCGGTACCGGCAGCCGCAGATCCTCTCCCGAAGCGCCGTCCCGCTTCTTCCCTTCCCCGTGACCGGCGCGCCCGGCCTTGTAGTGCTCGCGGTACGAGTAATCGAGCAGCGTGTCGAGCCGGCGATCCGCCACGAGGATCACGCCGCCGCCGTTTCCGCCGCGGCCACCGGCGGGCCCGCCGCGGGGCACCCCCTTCTCGCGCCGGAAGGCGACGGCGCCCGCGCCGCCCGCCCCGCCGGTCACGTGTATTCTCGCTACGTCGACGAACAAGATTCCCCCTCCACCGACAGCACCCCGACCTCGTTCCCGCACGTGTTCCGCACCACCGGGTGCGCGAAGCCCTCAAGCTGCGCGACCTCACCCGGCGCCAGCAGCGACAGCGTCGCGAGCGCGTGCACGACCGCCGGGCCCAGGGGCCGCGTGGCCCCGTCCAGCACCTTGAAGGCCGCCCCCCACGCCCCCTCCGCGCTCGCCAGACAGAACACGCCCTCCGCCCCCTCCTTGGCGAGAATCCGACCGGAACTCGCCCGCATCAGGTTCGCCGAAAGCGCCCCGGGACCTGACACCAATGTCGGATGCGCCGTCATCGCGGTCACAACGGACCGCGCGGCCGCCTCCGGCGAGGCGCCGAAATCCGCGAACGCCCGTGCCATGTCCCGCAGAGAGAGGGCCGGGGTCGGCAGGCCGCATCCGTCCGTCCCCCACGGCAGGCGCTCGCAGTCTTCGCCCAGCCAGGCGGAGATTTCGCGGCGGATCGTCCGCTGCAGCGGGTGCGCCGGTTCGTGGTACCCCGCCACGGGCCAGCCGCGGGCCACGCAGAACGCCAGCAGCGCCGCGTGCTGGCCCGAACAGTTGTTGTGGATCCGCCCCGGCAGGCGCCCCGCCCGATCCATCCCCCGCGCGGCCCCGTCGTCGAACGGCCGGTGCGGCCCGCACACGAACATCCCGGGCTTCAGCTCGGCCGCGTCGATCACCGACTGCACCACCTCCAGGTGGCGCGGCGTCCCGTGGTGCGAGGCACACGCCAACGCCAGCGCATCCGCTCCGAGCCCGAGGCGCTCGAACACGCCATCTCTGACCGCCGGGAGGATCTGGAGCGGCTTCATCGAAGAACGCCAGAAGGCCGTCAACCGCGGGTCGCCGAAGGCGTGGCCGCGACCGGCCGAACCGGCCTCGCGGACCATGCCGTACACGAGATGCGACGATTCCCGCGTTCCGGCCCGCTTCACCGTGACGCGGATCGGTTCCATCAGCCCTCCGGTTCCATGGTCGGCGGCGCGAGCCGGACCCAGGCTGCGGCCGTCGCGCTCCCTTCGATCAGGTCGCCGGCCATGCGCGCCAGATCGGCCGGACGGTCCACATCGTACCAGGGCGGCAGCTCCGTGCAATCGAGCCCCAGCGACGCGGCGCGCGCGCGCGTCCAGGTGAACAGCGCGGACGTCGACCAGGGGGCCTCGGCGAAGAGACCGCGGGCCCGCGGCCAGGCCGACCCGCGCAGTCCGACCGCGTAGTAGCCGCCGTCCAGGCTCGGACCGAGGGCCACCGGGCTATTCGCCAGCGCGTCGAACGCCCGCACCAGGAAATCCGCCGGGAGCGTCGGGTGGTCGCTCCCCAGCGCCACCGCGCGGTCGACGCCGTCTCTGAAGGCGCGGGCAAACGCCGCTTCGAGCCGGTCGCCGAGCGAACCGCCGGGTTGCAGCCGGACGCGAGCCGCCGGGTACCGGGCACCCAGCCGCTCCAGCGCTCCGGGACGAGCCGGGACCCACAACTCCACGGCCACCCCGTCCGGCGCGAGCTTCATGGCATCGTCGAGGAACGCCGCGTACAGGACGGCGCTCCCCTCCCTGGTCAACTCGGGATCGAGGCGCGTCTTGACGTGGCCCGGCTCGGGCAGGCGGCCGAAGAGGAGGAGGCGGGGTGCCGCCACAGCGGCTAGCGGGTGTTGACCTCGATCACCCCGCCCTCGGCGCCCGGCCGGCGATAGCGGGGCGGAACCATGCTCTGGTGGTACAGCCGGATCGAGACGATTTCCTCCGCGGGAATCCGCCGCAGCGTCGTGACCGCGTCGTTGAGGTTGAAGTCGCCATCCACGACCAGCATCGGCACGTAGTAGTCCTGCGTCTGACGCCCGAACAGGCGGGAACTGTCGTTGCCGCCCCTGAAACCGATCCGGTCTTCGAAGATGATCAGTTCCCGGTGGTGGGTGAGCGCCTCGTAGGCCGACCGGTATCCGGCGTCACGGATCTCGCTGCCGGTGATGATGAGCCGGGTGTACGTTCCGGGGCGGGGGTTGCTGGCGCACGCCGCGGCCGCCACCAGCGCCATCGTCGTTGCAATCGCAGCGGACCGTCGCGTGCGCTTTCTCATCTCTCGTCTCCTCACCTCTCTGGTCCGGTGCGGTGCTAGCGGTCCCCGCCGGACTCTTCGCTCTGCGCGCCGTCCGCGCCCCGCTCCTCGGCGACCTGCGCCGCAACCGTGAGCAGCGCGTCCGGGGAATCCGCCTCCCTCAGCAGATCGATGGCGACCTGGATCTGCGCGTCACGGACGGCCCGGCTACGGAGCTGGGGCACCTCTCCGAACTCCGCGCCTGCCAGCTCATCCGCGATGAGCCAGTCGACGTAGGTCAGCGACTGGTCGAAGAGCTCCCTCTCGACCTCGGCTCCCGCGTCCACGAGGGCGGCCCAGACTTCCTCCCGCATCGCCTGCGTGACGGAGAACCCCTCGTTGAAATCGTGTTGGTTCGAGTACTCGACGGCCCAGCGGAAGACGACGTTCCGCGGGATCGCCCCCGAGCGCGTCGCGAGCCGGCGCAGTTCCTGTTCCTCGGTCGAGAGCGTGTCGCGGTAGACGATCAGGTCCGGCGTGATTCCGCCGCCGCCGTAGACCGTACGGCCGCCCATCGTCGTGTACTCCTCACGGTCTTCCGGCTCCGACCGCGCCGCGACCGGCTCGCCGGAAACCGCCACGGCGCTCGCGGCGAGGTCGCGGAGCGCGCTCTCACGGTCGAAGTCCTTCGTGATGGAGCGCCCGGCCGGCGTGTACCAGCGGGCCGTCGTGACCTTCATGCTGTTGTTCCCGGAGAGTCCGTACAGCGTCTGCACGGAGCCCTTGCCGAAGGTCGTCGTGCCCACGACGACCGCGCGGTCGTGGTCCTGCAGCGCGCCGGCCACGATCTCGGATGCGCTCGCGCTGAGCCCGTCCACGACGACGACGATGGGAACATCCGCGTAGCGGTCTTCGGAGGAGGCGCGGAACAGGTAGTTCTGCTCGTCCAGGCGCGAACGCGTCTCGACCACGGGCTTGCCGCGGTCCAGGAAGAGATCCGTGACGTCAATCCCCGCGGGCAGCAGGCCGCCGGGGTTCCGCCGCAGGTCGAGGATCAGTCCGCCGGCCCCCTCCTCGACGAGGCGATCCAGCGTCGCGACCAGCTCCTCCTTCGCCTCGCGGCTGAAGCCGCGCAGCGTCACGTAGCCGATGTCGCCGTCCAGGACGAAGCCCTGTGCCTGCGCTACCTGGATGACGTCGCGCACGATCCGAATCGCGAGCGGCCGGTCCACGCCGACCCTCGCGATCGTGATGTTGACCGGCGCCCCCTTCTCCCCCCGCAGCGTGTCGACGGCCTTGTCCACCGACCACCCCTCGGCCGACTCGCCCTCGACCTCGATGATGCGGTCACCGACCTCGAGTCCCTCTCGGACGGCCGGCGAGTTCGGGAGCACCTGGACGACCGTGATCCAGTCGTCCTTCACGTCGATCCGGACGCCGAGCCCGCCGTAGTTGCCCGTCGTCGTGAGACGCAGATCCTCGGAATCCCGGGGCTCGAGGAAGGTCGTGTACGGGTCGCCCAGCTTCTCGAGCATCCCGTCGATCGCCATCTGGTACAACTCCTCCGGCGGGATTTCATCGACGAAGCGGGCGGAGATCAGGCGGTGGATCTCATCCAGGAGCCGGCGGCTCTCCCCGCCGCTCGTGGCCCCGCTCTGATTGATCAGCCAGCCGCCGGTCGCCAGGGCGATGGCGCCGACCAACACTCCCGTCATCCAGGATCGCTGCACTTTCATGCATCCTCCGTGGTGGCGGCCGCGTCGGGCCGCGTTCGAGCGGCACTCCGCCGCTACCGTCAATGTCACACCGCGCGGTCAACGAGGAAAGTTCACCGCTCGGAAGCGGTCCGGCAGCCGCTGCTGCAGGGCCGCCAGAATCCGGGTCTCCACCTGATCCGGCGTCCCCGAGCCATCCAGGATCGCGATCCTCCCATCCGCAGCCGCCAGCTCCCGGTACCCCTCCCGCACGCGCTCGCGGAACGACCGCTTCTCCAACTCGATCCGGTCGGGCGCGGACGCGAAGAAGCCCAACTGCCCGGGGTCTTCCCGATCCTGCCCCTGCCGGTCCAGGCCCACGTTCACCGGTACGTCGAGCACGAGATAGAGTTCCGGAAGGAGACCGCCCGTCGCGGCGCGGGTGACCTGTTCGATCGTCTCCGCGGCGACCCCTCGCGCCCACCCCTGGTAGACCCGCGTGGAAAGCTCGAAGCGGTCGCAGAGGACGACCTCGCCGCGCTCCAGCGCGGGGCGGATCACCTCCTCGACGTGGGCCCGGCGGGCCGCCGAAAAGAGCAGCAGTTCGGCGATGCCGTCGAGCCGCAGCTCCGGCCGGTCGAGGAGCACGCCGCGGATCGCTTCCGCCGCCGCCGTGCCCCCGGGTTCCCGCGTCACCGTATGCGGCACGCCGGCCGCGGACAGCCCTTCGGCCAGCCGCTCGATCTGGAGCGACTTTCCCGACCCCTCCGGTCCCTCGAATACGAGGAAGCACCCCTTCATTCAGTCGTAGTGTTCCATTCAGTCGTAGTACTCCACGCCGAGGTGCGTGATCTGCTCCTCCCCCTGCAGCCAGCGCAACGTGTTCTTGAGCTTCCAGTGCTGGATGAAGATGTCGTGTTCCGGATACAGGTCCGGAGCCGTCTGCGGCGCCTTGAAGTAGAAGGACAGCCATTCCTGGACTCCCGACAGTCCGGAGCGCGCCGCCAGGTCGAGAAAGAGCGCCAGGTCCAGCACGATGGGCGCGGCCAGAATGGAGTCGCGGCACAGAAAGTCGATCTTGATCTGCATGCCGTACCCCATCCAGCCGAATATGTCGAGATTGTCCCATCCCTCCTTGTTGTCACCGCGCGGCGGATAGTAGTTGATGCGGACCTTGTGATACATGTTCTCATAGAGGTCCGGGTACATATCCGGCTGCAGGATATATTCGAGGGCCCCGAGCTTCGATTCTTCCTTCGTCTTGAAACTCTCCGGGTCGTCGAGCACCTCGCCATCCCGGTTGCCGAGGATATTCGTCGAGAACCAGCCGTTGAGGCCGAGCATGCGCGCCTTGAGGCCGGGAGCGAGGATCGTCTTCATGAGCGTCTGGCCCGTCTTGAAGTCCTTCCCCGCGATCGCCACGCCCCGCTCGGCGGCGAGCGCGAGCAGCGCGGGGATGTCGCAGGTCAGGTTCGGCGCCCCGTTCGCGAACGGCACCCCCTCCATGAGCGCGGCCCAGGCGTAGAGCATCGAGGGCGCGATGTCCGGGTGGTCCTCCTCCATGGCGCGCTCGAACGAGGCCGGGCTGTCGTGCACCGGACTCGGCTTCATGAAGATCTCGGTCGAGGCGGCCCACACCATCACGAGGCGGTCGCAGCCGTGCTCCGCCTTGAAGCGGCGGATGTCCTCGCGGAGTTGCTCGGCGAGGTCACGCTTGTTCGCGCCCGTCTTCACGTTCGAACCGTCGAGCTTCTTCACGTAGGCGCGGTCGAAGGCGGCCGGCATCGGCTCGATGCCCCGCATGAAGTCGGCGAGCGGGTCGATGTCCTCGGGCCGTAGGACGCCGCACACCTTGGCGGACTCGTAGGCGTTGTCCGGGATCGGGTCCCAGGCGCCGAAGACGAGGTCGTCCAGTTCGGCCAGGGGCACGAAGTCGCGGATGAGCGGGGTGCGGTTATCCGTCCGCTTCCCGAGCCGGATCGTGTTCATCTGCGTGAGCGATCCGATGGGGCGGTTCCGCCCCCGGCGCGCCGCCTCCACGCCCGCGATGAAGGTGGTCGAGACCGCTCCGAGCCCGACGAGAAGGACGCCGAGCGTTCCTTCGGCCGAGGAGATGGTTGCAGGTGATCTATCCGAATCCACGATGCCGGTTCACTCCGTGTCTGTTCAGTTCTCGGTTCGACTGGGGGGCGGCTCGCCGTCGGGCCGCGTATTCCGGTACACCCACCAGATCCGCTGGAAGGCGGTCAGGTTGGTGAGAATCGCGAGGACGATGATCACGACCCGCAGCACGAGGCCCTGGTGCCCGAACATGGGCGTCTCGCCGAAGATGAGCGCGGCGAAGCCGATGAGAATGACCCGTTCCGGACGCTGCATGAGCCCGACGTAGCAGGCGATGCCGAGCGCCTCGGCACGGGCGCGGGTGTAGCTGATCATCAGCGAGCCGGCGAGCGCGAGCACGATCCAGTAGATCATCCCCACGTCGCCCAGTTCGAGACGGTAGTCGTTGTACAGGGAGAGGAGCCCCAGGTACACGACGATCTCGGACAGCCGGTCGAGCGTCGAGTCGTAGAAGGCCCCGAAGGAAGAGGCGAGGCCCGTGCGGCGCGCGACCGTGCCGTCGAAGAGGTCGAACACGCCGCCGAGGAGGACGAGGAAGCCGGCCGTGCTCACATGATGCTGATGAAAGAAATAGCCGGAACTGCAGGTGATGACGAAGCCGAGCGTGCTGATGGCGTTGGGGTGGACGCGGCGTTTCGTGAGCCACGCCATGGCCGGCTCGAAGATCGCGCGCAGCGCGCGTTCCCCCAGGTCGCGGGCCGCTCTCATGTCGGGAGGATGATCCTGCTTTCCTCGCCCTTCCGGACTCCCTCCCCGATCGCTCGATCCACCCGCTCCATGAGCTTCTCGAAGTTCGCCTGAGAGGAGATGAGGCCCTGGTAGCGGGTGTTCGTCTGGACCTGCTCCTGGAGCTCGGCGAATTCCCGTTCCTGCTCCTCGCTCGGCCGCTCGCCGCGGCCGACCGCCTCCATGAGCGTGCTCTGCAGGTCGCGCATCCGGTTGAGCAGTGCCGTCGCGTCGCGGTCCTCGTCGATTTCGCGGCGGGCCGCGCGCAGGTAGGCGTATTCGGGCAACTGGGAGATGAGGCGCCCCAACTCCTGCGCCTTCTCCAGCATGCGGTCTCGCTCGTCCATGTCTCCGGCTCGAAACGGAATCGGGAAGCACCCCGGGCCGGCACGTCGGGCCGGCGGCGGGCGGAGGCGTGAATCTCCCGCCCTCCCCGCTCGCCAGCCGCGGGCCCGGGCCGAAGATTCGACGCCCGATTATAACCCGGCTTCGACCCCCACGCGACTTGCACGGGCGCGGGGATGCCGCTAGTCGGAGCCGGCCTTCCGTGCGCTTGCGAAGCGGGGGCGGGCGGCGAGGTCGGTGCGTACGCGGGAGTCCGTGAGGATCGGCTCGGCTTCGAGCAGCGCCAGGACGGCGGGGGCCTGGTGGGTGGCGATCTCGAGGAAGAGGGCGCCGCCTTCGCGGAGATGGGCCGCGGCGCCGGAGACGACGGTGCGGATCACGTCCAGTCCGTCTTCTCCGCCGTCCAGCGCGACGCGGGGCTCGTGGTCGCGGACGACGGGGTCGAGGCCGGTCCATTCGGGGGTCGTGACGTAGGGCGGGTTGGAGATGATGAGGTCGAAGGTTTCGCCGGGCTCGAGCGCGGACCAGATGTCGGGCGGACAGAGGCGGAGTTCGAGGCCATCGGCGGTCTGGCGGCGGGCGTTTTCGCGGGCCTGGTCGAGCGCGTCCTCCGATACGTCGAGCCCGACCACGCGGCCGGCGATGCCCTCGTCGAGGAGCGCGAGCGCGATGGCGCCCGATCCGACGCCGATGTCGAGCGCGTCGACGGGCGCGTCCCGGCCGCGGCGCCAGGCGGCGACGAGGTCGAGCAGTTGCTCGGTCTCGGGGCGCGGGATGAGGGCGCGGCCATCCGACACGAGGCGGACGCGCCGGAAGTCGACCGTGCCCTCGATGTGCTGGAGCGGCTGCCCCTCGAGACGGCGGGAGACCGCCCGCGCCACATCGGCCGCGGCGCCGGGATCGACGCGTTCACCGCCGGAGAGGCCGAGTTCGCTCACGGAGAGCGAGAGCGCCGCGGCCACCAGCCGCTCGGCCTCGACGCGCGGCGACTCCAGGCCGGCAAGTTCGAGTTCGCGCCGCACGCCCTGCACGATCTCCCGGCGCGTCGGGCCCGCCGGGCGGCGCGCAGGCCCACCCGGCGGCGGATCGATCATCCGGCGCCCGCCGCCATCCGCTCTTCCGTCCCGGCCAGCCTCAGCGCCTCGACGACCTCGTCCAGGTCGCCGGCGAGGATCGCCTCCAGCCGGTGGCTCGTGAAGTGGATGCGGTGGTCCGTCACGCGGTTCTGCGGGAAGTTGTACGTCCGGATCTTCATGGAGCGGTCGCCCGTCCCCACCTGCGTGCGCCGCTCGCGGGCGCGCTCCGCCTCCTGCTCGGCGACGAGCCGGTCGAGCAAGCGGCTCCGCAGCACCTTGAGCGCCCGCGCCTTGTTCTTGTGCTGCGACTTTTCGTCCTGGCACGACACGACGAGCCCGGTCGGCCCGTGCGTGATGCGCACGGCGGAGTCCGTCGTGTTCACGGACTGTCCGCCGGGGCCGGAGGAACGGAACACGTCGATCTTGAGATCGGCGGGGTCGATCTCGACGTCCACTTCCTCCGCCTCGGGGAGGACGGCCACCGTCGCCGCGGAGGTATGCAACCGACCCTGGCTTTCGGTTTCGGGCACGCGCTGGACGCGGTGGACGCCGGACTCGTAGCGAAGGCGGCCGTAGGCGTCGGAGCCGCGCACGACGAAGACGATCTCCTTGAGCCCTCCGAGCGCGCCCTCGCTCGTGCTGATGAGTTCCACGTCCCAGCCGGACTCCTGGGCGAAGCGCGCGTACATCCGGTACAGGTCCGCCGCGAAGAGGGCGGCTTCGTCCCCGCCCGTGCCGGCGCGGATCTCCACCACGGCGGGCCGGTCGTCCAGGGGGTCCTTCGGAACCAGGAGCCGGCGGAGTTCCTCCCGCGCCCCTTCCCGCTCGGCCTCGAGGTCGGCGACCTCGGCCGCGGCCATCTCGGCCAGCTCGCCCTCGGATTCCGCCGCGACCTCCCGCGCCTGGCGCAGGTCGTCGAGCAGCTTGAAATGACGCGCCGCCGCGCGCGCCACCGGCTCCAGCGCCGAGTGTTCGCGCGCCAGGTCGCGCAGGAGGGCCATGTCCGACAGCACCTCCGGCTCCGCCATCCGGCGCGCCAGCGCCTCGTACCGCTCGGCGGCTTCCCGCAGGCGACCCTCGAGCGTGTCCCAGTCCGTCATTCGTTCCCCATATGAAAACGGGGCCCGCGAGGAACCCCGTCATCCGTAATGCAGTTTCGAGCGCCGGAGGCCCCCGGCTCAGGCATCCGCCGCTACCGCCTCCTCGGCCGGCGCCTCCTCAGCCGCCGCCTCCTCTTTCTTCGTCTCCTCCGCTTCGTCGCCGCGGGCGCTTCGGTCGCCGTACTTCGCGATGAACCGCTCCACGCGGCCCGCCGTGTCGACGAGCTTCTGCCGCCCCGTGAAGAAGGGGTGGCAGTGCGAACAGATCTCGACGTGGATCTCGCCCACGGTCGAGGCGGCCTCCGTCTCCCGGCCACACGCACAGGTGATCTTCGCGGGTGCGTACTCCGGATGTATGCCTGCCTTCATGTCTTCCCCACGCGCTGGTTGCCTGCCTCCCGGCGGAGGCGTCTGCGGAACAGCCACATAATCTAGCCGGAGCGGCGCCGCCGCTGCAAACGGGAGTCGGCAGCGGCGGCGTCAGGGGATCGGGAGATGCGGCAGGCCTCAGAACCGGACATCGAGTCCCGCCCTGAGCCCCTGCCGGACGGGTGCCGTCCCTATGCGGGCGTGCACGGCTTCAACGCTGAACTTGAGCGACCTGGCCAGATCGTATCCCGCGCCGAGCGTCCAGGCGCGCGCGCCCTCGCGGGCGGAGAATCGGCCATAGGTGTCGAGCGATCCGTTGCCGAACGCCGCGATGCCGTAGCCGGCCTCGGCGTTGACCCGGCTCGCGTACGGCCGGGCCGCGCCGCCGCCTCCGAGAGGTCCGTCATCGAGCAGCCGCTGCACCCCGCTGCGGTCGTATCCGTGGCCGGGGCTGACGACGAGGCGGAACCCGCGGTTCCTGGCGCCCGGGTCCCATGCGAGGCGGAGCGCGACGCCCCACTCGCGATGTCCGCCGGACCCGTAAGCCATCCTGCCGTTCAGGGCCAGGTCCAACCCGCTCCCGGCGTACGCCACCGACGCGCCCGCCTCGGCGCCGGCGCCGGTGTCGGCGTCTCCGCCGTCATAGCGTCCACCGGCCTCGGCGCCGAGCTTGAGCCCGTTCGCCGCCCAGGTCGCCTCGACGAGGGCGCGCCCGCGGGTCGCCGCGCCCGCGGCTCCCTCGTCGCCCGCGCTCATCCGCACGCCGAACACGTCGCTGGCCAGGCTGAGCCCGAAAGCGCCGCGCCGCGCGAGCGGCAGCCTGGCGCCGCCGGACACCATGCGGAGCGTGGCGTCCAGCGCTGACGCCGCACCCGCGGTCTCCAACTGCCCCGTGCCGTAGCCGGCCATGGCCCACAGCCCGAGTCCGCGCGCCGGCTGGAAGAACAGGTACGGGTGCACGGTGGTCATGGCGTGATCCAGCGTCCCCTCGAGCGACGCCGAGGCGTAGTCGAACTCGCCCCCGCTCCGCATGACCGACAGTCCGACCCCGGCGCCGGTCCCGAGGCGCGCGTCGGCGCCCACGGTCAGGGCCCGCATGCCGCCGTCGTAGCGGATGCCGCCCGGTTCGCCCCTGAACCCCTGCGCGGAACCCTCGCCCCACACGCTGAAGCGGGGCGCCGACGCCTGCTGTCCGCCGCCGATGTCGGCGGAGAACGAGACCTGCGGCAGCAACCGTTCGAGCGCCTCCCCGCCGTCCGGCCGCCGATGCGTTTCCCTCGTCGCGTCCCGGCCGGGCCGCGATCCCGCGAGCGAGGCGAGCGTGCCGACCGCGCGGCCGGCCCAGTCCCCGACGGAGCCGCCGCCGGAGGACGCGTTCGCACCGCCGCTCCCGCCGCGCATGGCGGCCTCGATCCGGCCGCCGACGGCCTGGCGGGCGCCCTCGGCCACCGAGCGGCCCAGAACCGCGAGTCCCAACTCCATTGACTCGCCGTACCGCGCCGCGTTCGCGCCGCCATCCACGACCTGGATCACGCTGCTTGCGACATCGCCCGCGCTCACCCGCTCCGGCAGCTCGCCGAAGCCGAGCGTGAGTACCGCGGCGGGCGTGCCCGCCGGCGCGTCCACGGTGAACGCCGCGATCGTATCGCCCGGCGCGAACCGCACACTCTCGGGAACGCCCAGCGCGTCAAGCCCGGCCGATGCGGCGCCCGTGGCCGTGACCGGCACGATCACCTCCCGGTCCGCCGGCGGCGAGAGCCGCACCGCCACGTCCACGCCCCCGTCTCGGGCGACCGCGGTGTAGGCCGGCTCCGCGAACGCGGCCTCGAGTCGCACCGGCCTTTCGTCCTTCCTGTCCCGCGCGATGTCCGCTCCGGTTTCCCGCACGATCACCCGCGTTTCCGTTGGCGCGGCCGCCACCGTCCCAGACGGCAGCGTGCCGAAGGCGACGAGCACCGTGTCGCCCACGGAGAGGCCCGCCGCGCTCACGGCCAGGGTCTGCTCCGTATCGCCCACTCCGAACGTCACGGTCCGCGTCGCCGCGGGGGCGCTCCCGCCGATCGTGACGCCGACCGCCAGGGTCGCGGTCGCGGCCGGCGACAGCGACAGCGCGACGTTGACCGAACCCTCCGGCGCGACGGAGTACGTCGTCGCTCCGAACGACACCACCGGCGTCGCGGCGCCCACGACCGAAACGGCGGCGCTCTCCGCGCGCTTGTTCGGTCCGTGCCCGTCCGTGTAGGTGAACACCGCGCGCACGAGCGTCCCCTCATCGGCCGCCCTCGGCGTGTAGAACCGCGTCGTGGCGCCCGAGATGTTCGACCATGTCGCGCCGCCGTTGGAAGAGCGTTGCCAGCGGCGCCTCTTGCCGGCGTTGCGCGACCGATCCTGGTCCATGAGCGTCGCCGCGATCCGCGTGCCCACCCGCGCCACGTTCGCGTCCAGCGCCACCACCCCCGGATCGTCCGCGTTCGTGACCGTGATCGTCACGACCGCCGTGTCGGCGAGCATCCCGTCGGAGGCCACGACGCTGACGCTCAGTTCCGTGTCCCCGCTCTCGTAGTCCAGCACCGCCCCGGTCCCGACCGCGATGCGGCCCGTCGTCTCGTCGATCGCGAACGACGACGCGTCTCCGCCGGAAGCCAGGCTGTAAGCGAGGGCGTCGCCGTTGCCGTCGGTGGCCGTCACGGCCGCGCCCACGGCCGTGCCCGCCGCCGAGTTCTCCGCCACCGTCCGCTCCACCGCCGCCGGGCTGAACACCGGCGCCACGTTCGGGCCCGTCACCCGCACGACCGCGCTCTCCGCGCTCTTGCCGGATCCGTGGCCATCCGTGTACGCGAACACCGCACGCAGCGAGTTGCCTTCGTCGGCCGAGATGGGCGTGTACGATGTCGTCGTCGCCCCGTTGATGTCCGACCACCTGGTCCCGCCGTCGGACGAACTCTGCCACTTGACGGTCGTCGCGTTCGCGTCCGCCACATCCTGATCGGTGAGCGTCGCCACGATCGCGGTGCCTACCCGGGCCACCGCGGCGTCCAGCGTCACCACGCCCGGATCGTCAACGTTCGTGACCCTGATCGTCACGGCCGCCGTGTCCGCCGCCATTCCGTCCGAGGCCACCACACTGACGGTCAGTTCCGTGTCACCGCCCTCGTAGTCGAGCGCGGCCTCGGCCCCCACGGTGACCTGTCCCGTCGTCGCGTTGATCGCGAACGACGATGCGTCGCCGCCCGAGAGGAAGGTGTAGGAGAGGTCGTCGCCGTTGCCGTCGGTGGCCGTCACCGGAGCGCCCACGGCCGTGCCCACCGGGGAGTTCTCCGCCACCGTCCGCTCCACCGCGGCCGGGCTGAACACCGGCGCCAGGTTCGCGTCCGTCACATCCACCGCGGCGCTCTCGGCGCGCTTGTTCGGACCGTGGCCGTCGGTGTACGTGAACACCGCGCGCAGCGAGTTGCCCGCGTCGCCCGAGACCGGCGTGTACGATGTGGTGTCGGCCCCCGTGATGTCCGTCCAGGTCGTCCCGTCATTGGACGAACTCTGCCACTTGACGGTCGTCGCGTTCGCGTCCGCGACATCCTCGTCGGTGAGCGTCGCCACGATCGCGGTGCCCACCCGGGCCACCGCGGCGTCCAGCGTCACCGCCCCCGGATCGTCCGCGTTGGTGACCGTGACGGTCACCGCCGCCGTGTCTGCCAACATCCCGTCCGAGGCCACGACACTGAAGGTCAGCTCCGTGTCCCCGCTTTCGTAGTCCAGCACCGCCGCGGCGCCCACCGTGACCGCGCCCGTCCCGGCGGCGATGGCGAACGACGAGGCGTCCCCACCGGAGAGGAAGGTGTAGGAGAGGTCGTCTTCGTTGCCGTCGGTGGCCGTCACGGTCCCGACCTGGGTGCCGGCGGCCGAGTTCTCCGCCACCGTCAACGTCACGGTGGCGGGGCTGAACACCGGTGCCACGTTCGGGCCCGTCACGCGCACCGCGGCGCTCTCGGCGCGCTTGTCGGGGCCGTGGCCGTCCGTGTAGGTGAACACCGCCCTGAGGTGCATGTCCTCGTCCGCGGCCACCGGCGTGTAGAACCGCCTCGTGGCTCCCGCGATGTCCGACCATGTCGTCCCGCCATCGGCGGAACGCTGCCACTGGCGCCTCTTGCCCGCCTCCAGGGAGCCATCCTGGTCCCTCAGCGTCGCCGTGATCCGCACGTCGACCCGGGCCACCGCCGCGTCCAGCGTCACCACGCCGGGATCGTCCGCGTCCGTAACGGAAACCGTCACCGTCGCCGTGTCCGCCAGCGTCCCGTCCGAGGCCACCACGCTGACGGTCAGCTCCGTGTCCCCGCCCTCGTAGTCCAGCTCCACGCCGCTTCCCACCGCGAGTTGTCCCGTCGATGCGCCGACCGTGAAGGACGAAGCATCGTCGCCCGCGAGGCTGTAGGTGAGCGCGTCGTTGTCCGGGTCGGTCGCCGTCACCGGCTCACCGACCGCGGTGCCCGCCGCCGAGTTCTCCGCCACCGTCCGCGTCACCGCGGCCGGGCTGAACAGCGGAGACCGGTTCGCGACCGTGACCGTCACCGAGGCGCTCTCGGCGCGTTTGCCCGCCCCATGGCCATCGGTGTAGGTGAAGACCGCCCGCAGCAGGTTCCCCACGTCGCCCACCACCGGCGTGTACGACGTCGCGGTCGCGCCGGCGATGTCCGTCCACGTCATGCCCTGGTCGGCCGACCGCTGCCACACGACCGTCGTCGCGTCCGCTTCCGGTTCGTCCTCGTCGGTCAGGGTCGCCGTGAGCGCCTCGCCCACTTCGGCCTGTGCCGCATCGAGTGTCGCCGCGCCCGGATCGTCCGCATTGGTGATGGTGATGGTGACGGCCGCCGTGTCCGCCAGCATCCCATCCGTACCCAAGACGCTGACGCTCAGTTCGGTGTCCCCGCCCTCGTAGTCCAGCGTGGCTCCGGTTCCCACGGTGATCGTGCCCGTCGTCTCGCCGATCGCGAACGACGATGCGTCACCGCCCGCAAGGAGGCTGTAGGCCAGGGTGTCGCCGTTGGCGTCGGTAGCCGTCACCGTGCCCACCTCGGCGCCCGCGGCGGAGTTCTCCGCCACGGTGAGCGCGACGGTGTCCGGGCTGAACACCGGCGCCACGTTCGGGCCCGTCACGCGCAGCGCGGCGCTCTCGGCGCGCTTGTTCGGACCGTGGCCGTCCGTGTACGTGAACACCGCTCTGATGTACATGCCCTCGTCGGCGGCCACCGGGGTGTAGATCCGCGAGGTCGCACGCGCGATGTTCGTCCACGTCGAGCCCTCGCCGGCCGACCGCTGCCAGCGGCGCCTCTTGCCCGCGTTGCGGGAGCCGTCCTGGTCCGTCAGCGTCGCCGTCACCGGCATGCCGACGCGGGCCACCGTCGCGTCCAGCCGCACCACGCCGGGGTCGTCGGCGTCCGTGACCGTCACCGTGACGGTCGCCGTGTCCGCCAGCGTTCCGTCGGAGGCCACGACGCTGACGGTCAGTTCCGTGTTTCCGCTCTCGTAGTCCAGCTCCGCCCCGCTGCCGACCGCGAGCTGACCCGTCGACGCGCCGATCGCGAACGACGCGGAATCGCCGCCCGCCGCGAGGCTGTACGTCAGGGCGTTGTTGTCCGGGTCGGTCGCCGTCACCGGCGCACCGACTGCCGTGCCCGCCGCCGAGTTCTCCGCCACCGTCCGCGTCACCGCGGCCGGGTCGAACAGCGGCGCCCGGTTCGCCGCCGACGCCGTCACCGTGACCGTGAACGACTGCTCTGCCTCGGCGCCATCGCCGTCCGCGGCCGTCACGGTCACGGTCGCGCTGCCCTGCGCCTTCCCCGTGAACGCGACCGTGCTCCCGGTCACCGACACGGTCACGGCCGTCGAATCCGTCCACTCGACGGTGTACGACAGTGCGTCCCCGTCGGCGTCGGTGAAGTTCGACGACACGTCGACGCTCCCGCTCCCGTCCGCCGCCACGGTCTGCGCCGCGATCGTCCCGGTAGCCGTCGGGGCCCGGTTCACGTGCCGCACCGTTACGGTCACGGTATCGACGCCGCTCAGCGTGCCGTCGCTCACCGTCAGTTCGAACGTCAGGTCCGTGTCGGCCGTCACCTCCGGAGCCGGGAAGGTCGGCGATGCCACAGTCGCGCTGCTCAGCGTCGCCGTCGTACCCGTCAACTGCTTCCAGGCGTAGGTCACGCTGTCGCCGTCGGGGTCGCTGCCCGAACCGCTCAGCGTCACCGTCGTCCGCTCGTCCACCGTCTGGTCGCTACCCGCGTTCGCCGTCGGCGCGCCATCCACCTGCCGCACCGTGACCGTCACGTCGTCCGTCGTGCTCAGCGTGCCGTCGCTCACCGTCAGACGGAACTTCAGATCCGTGCTGGCCGTCACTTCGGGAGCCGTGAACGTCGGCGATGCCGCGCTGGTGTCGCTCAGCGTCACTGTGGGACCGGCCGTCTGCGTCCACGCATAGCTCACGGTGTCGTCGTCTGGGTCGCTGCCCGAACCGCTCAGCGTCACTGTCGCACCCTCGTCCACCGCCTGATTGGCTCCCGCGTCCGCCGTCGGCGCGCGGTTCACGTGGCGTACGGTCACCGTCACAGTGTCCATGTCGCTCAGCGAGCCGTCGCTCACCGTGAGCTCGAACGTCAGGTCGGTGTCGGCCGTCACCTCCGGAGCCGGGAAGGTCGGCGACGCCACGGTCATGCTGGTCAGCGTCGCCGTCGTGCCCGTCAACTGTTTCCAGGCGTAGCTCACGCTGTCGCCGTCGGGGTCGCTGCCCGAACCGTCCAGCGTCACGGTCGTCCGCTCGTCCACCGTCTGGTCGCTACCGGCGTCGGCCGTCGGCGCGCGGTTCACGTGCCGCACCGTCACCGTCACGGTGTCGGCGCCGCTCAGCGAGCCGTCGCTCACCGTCAGTTCGAAGTCCAGGTCCGTGTCGACCGTGACCTCCGGCGCCGTGAACGTCGGCGATGCCACGGTCGTGCTGCTCAGCGTCGCCGTCGCACCCTTCAACTGCTTCCAGGCGTAGGTCACGCTGTCGCCGTCGGGGTCGCTGCCCGACCCGTTCAGCGTCACGGTCGTCCGCTCATCGACCGTCTGTTCGCTCCCGGCGTCGGCCGTCGGCGCGCTGTTCACCTGCCGCACCGTGACCGTCACGTCGTCCGTGTCGCTCAGCGAGCCATCGCTCACCGTAAGGCGGAACGTGAGCGTCGTGTTCGCCTTCACGTCGGGAGCGGTGAAGGTCGGCGATGCCGCGGTCGTGCTGCTCAGCGTCACGGTCGTGCCCGCCGTCTGCTCCCACGAATAGGTCACGCCGTCGCCGTCGGGATCCGAACTCCCGGAACCGTTCAGCGTCACCGTCGCACCCTCGTCCACCGTCTGGTCGGCCCCCGCGGCGGCGGTGGGCTTCCGGTTCACGTGCCGCACCGTCACCGTCACGTCGTCCGTGTCGCTCAGCGAGCCATCGCTCACCGTGAGGCGGAACGTCAGCACGGTGTTGACCGTCACCTCGGGAGCGGTGAACGTCGACGACGCTGCCGTCGTGCTGCTCAGCGTCGCGGCCGGACCCGCCGTCTGCTCCCAGGAGTAGCTGAGACGGTCGTTGTCGGGATCGCTCCCGGAACCGCTCAGCGTCACCGTCGCCCCCTCGTCCACGGTCTGGTTCGCCCCCGCCGCGGCCGTCGGCGCCCGGTTCACCTGCCGCACCGTGATCGTCACGTCGTCGGTATCGCTCGCCGAGCCGTCGCTCACCGTCAGGCGGAACGTCAGCGCCGTGTTACCGGTCACCTCGGGCGCGGTGAACGTCGGCGACGCGACCGTCGAGCTACTCAGCGTCACCGAAGTCCCCGACCTCTGGGTCCACCTGTAGGTCAGAGGATCCCCGTCGGGGTCGGTCCCGGAACCGCTCAGCGTCACCGTAGTCCGCTCGTTCACGGTCCGGTTGTTCCCCGCATCCGCGGTCGGCGCGCGGTTGGGAACCGTCACCGTGAAACTCTGTGTGGCGGTGGCGCGGTCGGGGTCCCTTGCCGTCACCGTCACCGTCGCTCTTCCCTGGTCCTGGCCCGTGAACGTCACCGTGCTCCCGCTCACGCTCACCGTGACCACCGACGTGTTCGAGGAAGAGGCGCTGTACCTCAGGCGATCGCCATCGGGGTCGGTGAATTTCGACGACACGTCAACGTCGTCGCTCGCGCCGACGTAGACCGACTGCGATGCGATGTTGCCCACCGCGGTCGGCGCGCGGTTCGGGACCGTCACGTCGAACTCCTGCTCCACCTCGCCCCCGTGGGGATCGGAGGCCGTCACCGTCACCGTGGCGTCGCCCTGACCCTCGCCCGTGAACGTCACCTGGCTCCCGCTCACCCTCACCGTCACGACATCCTCGTCGTCGGATTCGGCTTCAAAGCTCAACGGGTCCATGTCGGGGTCGCTGAAGTTCGATGCGACGTCCACGTTTCCACTCGCTCCGACGTAGACCGACCTGTCTGAAATGGTGCCCACCGTAGTGGGATCCCGGTTCGGGACCGTCACGTCGAACTCCTGCTCCGCCTCGCCCCCGTGGGGATCGGAGGCCGTCACCGTCACCGTCGCCGTGCCCTGGCTCACCCCCTTGAACGTCACGGTGCTCTCATCCACGCTCACGGTCACCACGCCCACGTCGTCGGATTCGGCTTCGTAGCTCAACGCGTCCATGTCGGGATCGGTGAATCTCGACGACACGGTCACCGTGCCGGTCGCCTTGACGTGCACGGACTGGTCCGAAATGCTGCCCACCTTGACGGGATCCCGGTTCGGGACCTCGACGGCGAACTGCTGCTTGGCGCTGGCGCCACTGGGATCCCTTGCCGTCACGGTGACCGTCGCCGTGCCCTGCACCTCCCCCGTGTACGTCACCGTGCTCCCGTTCACGCTCACCGTCACCGCCGACGAGTCCGAGGAAGCCACCGTGTACATCAGGGCGTCGCCGTCGAGATCTCTGAAGTACGACGACACATCCACGGTGCCGTTCGCTTTGACGTAGACCGACGTGTTCGAAATGCTGCCCACGGCCTCTGGAGGAATGTTCTCCACTGTCACCTTGAAACTCTGCTCGGCTTCCGCATCCTCGGGATCGGCGGCCGTCACCGTCACCGTTGCGCTGCCTAGCGCCACGCCTTCGTAGGTCACCTCACTTCCGCTCACGCGTACCTCTACCACGTCCTCGTCGTCCGACTCGGCTGTATACGTTAGATCGTCGTTGTCGAGTTCCGTGAAGTACGACGACATGTCCACGGTGCCAGTGCTGTCGCGGTTCGTCACGGCATTGGACACGCTGCCTTTCGTCTCCGGCGCCCGGTTCACGTGGTTCACCGTGACCGAGGTGGTGGCGTACGAATAGGTGCGGCCGTCGCCCACGCGGAGCCGGAACCGGACCGTCGTGGTGCTCGTCACCTCCGGCGCCGTGAAGGACGCAAACGCGGTGTTGGCGCCGACGATCGTCACGTCCGGCCCGGACGTCTTCGTCCACAGGTAGTTCAGGAAGTCGTCGTCCGGATCCTCGCTGCCGGAACCGTCGAGGTTCACCAGCGTCCGTTCGTCCACCGTCTGGTTCGAACCCGCGTCGGCCCGCGGCGGCCGATTCTCCCCCTGGCTGCTTCGCGCGTCCCGGATCGTCACCGTGGCGGACGTCGTGTCCACTACGGCCGGTGCGGTGCCCGTGGCGCCCGACAACGTGAGCGTCACCGTCTCCCCGTTGTCGGAGGTCGAGTCCTCCACCGCTACCAGAGCGATGAGCGCGTTCGCCTCGCCGCCGCGCAGCGTCACCTCGCCGGGCAGCGCCGTGTAGTCGTCCCCCGGGGTCGCCGTCCCGCTCACGGTGTACGTCACGGTCACCGTGTCGGAACCGCTGTTCCCCGCCACCCTCACCTCGAAGTACGCGGTCTCGCCTTCCTTGACCGTGCCACCGGCGGGTCCGGTCAGCGTCACCGAGAGCGTGTCCGCGGCCGATCCCCATCGTTCCGGTGCAGGGCCGGCGGCGGCAGCGGGTGTGGCGATAGCCAGCAGCAGCGCGAGGACGCAGATCGTTCGAGCGACGATCCGGGCGGACAAGGACACGAAGGTGGAGGTCGGCTGCACGGGAGTACCCTGCCGGTTGGGGTGGACTGGAGACTGCTTAGGTGAGCTTACGAAGCCTTCTTCTACTGAGCAGCTATTGGTGAACAGGAGTAGATGCAACCCGGCGATCATGGCACGGTTCTCACCACCAAGAGACGTATGAAGTCAGTCATGTCAAATACTAACAGCATGACCATGATCGTTCACCAGCAACGCGCTACCCAAAATGGCGAGGGATCACGGATAAATACTACCCATTTGGGGGGGTCGCATGATCTGTGGCTGTACGTTAACGAAATCCTCCCCGCCAACGCGGACGTTGGATCACTGGAAGTCGCGAACCCGACGGAAAGCGACGCCATGATAAACGCCGAATCCGAAAAGAGCAAGCTCGACGCGCGTCAGCCGTTGGAAGTTGAAGTTGGGGGCTGAGGGGATCAGTTGCCGCCGATGATGCGGATGATTCTGCCGTTCTCGTCGACCACGATCACCGGGCCCTCGATGACGTCGCCGGCGAACAGGGGCGCCGCTTCCGCGTCCGCTGCCGGGGCCCTGTCGGCGCCAGGCAGGGTGTAGGGGTCGGCCCGGCTGACGTCGACCTCGTAGCCCAGGTCCGCCAGCGCCTGCACCGTGATCGCGCTCAGGGCGCCGCCGCCGGAGACGGACATGAGTTCGTCGTGCAGCATGTTCTGCCGCCAGTGGCTGTTGGGCGCGAACGACACGTTGTCGACCGGGACCTTGCCTCCGGTGTACGCCCGGCCCCCCGCCTCGTTGAACGCCTCCACCGCCAACGGCCCCGGGAAGTGCGTGTCCAGCGGCTCGCCCCGCGTCTCCTCCCGCAGAATCTCGTTCCATCGGTGTGAGCCGATGCCCAGAATGTGCCCCATCTCGTGCACCGCGACCTCGTATACGCTGAGCTGGCCCATCGAACGCGCCGGGTCGAAGTAATGTCGGTTAAGCCAGATCGAGCCCGTGAGAGTCAGACCCGACTCGCGAGACATGCAGCGGGCCGCCTGGCCGAGGCTGTTGATCGGCCCCGCGTCCGATATCGACGCGGTGATCACGATGTCGTCCAGCGTGCCCACCATCCGCGTGAAGTTGTAGCACAGTTGCGTGTCCACCGGCACGGCCGGCAGGTCACCCACGACCACCTCCATCCAGCGCGCCGCCGCGCGCCGCACCGCCGCCTTCTCCGCCTCCGTGAACCGCTCCGCTTCGGTGGCTCCCTCGACAAACGCAAGCTCGATCCGGTAGTTGTCCGGGTCCGACGCCGGCCCCACCGTCACCCGCACCCGTCGCGACGCGCTCAGGCCGTCCGGGTCGCGCGCCGTCACTTCCACGGCCGTCGCTCCCTCCGACGCCGGCTCCAGCACCAGCGTCCCGTCCTCCACCCGCGCGGCCACCACGCTCCCGTCGTCCGCCCGCGCCCCATAGTTCAGCGCATCCCCGTCCGGATCGGCGAAGTGCGCCCCCAGGTCCACCGCCGCCGACGGCCCGGACGCCTGGAGCCGATATCCCGGAATCTCCTCCGTCACCCTCGGCGGACGGTTGTCCGCCGGTGCGAACAGCACCAGCGCCTCGCCGACCGCGAACTCCAAACCCGAAGGCAGCGCCGGCGCACGCCCAAGACTCACGTACGTCGCGCCGGTACTCCCGGCGGCCCGGCTCACCACCAGCGGTGCGCTCCGCGTGTCCCCCGCCGACACCGCGAACTCCGCGCCCGACGCCGACCCGCCGTGCACCGTCGCCAGCACTTCGATGGACCCGGGCGCGCCCGACGGCACGCGCAGCACCACGCGCGCCGGTCCCGGCGCCAGCGCATCCGCCGCGTCCGTGCGTTCCAGCTCCAGCGGCAACACGAACGGTGTGCCCGGGTTGGGCCACAGACGCACCTCCGCCAGGCTCGAAAGCCCCGCGAACACCCCTGGCGGCAGTTCCACAAGTTGATTGGAGTTCAACGTGAGACGCCTCAGCCGCGAAAGGTCCGCGAACACGCCCGATGGCAACTCCCGGAGCTGGTTCGTATGGAGGGTCAACTCCGTCAGACTCCCCAACCCGGCGAAGATGTGCGGCGGCAGCGCGGTCAGGCCGTTATGATCCAGACCCAGGGAGTCCAGACGCGACAGCCCGTCGAACAAGCCGGGGGGCAGGCTCGAGATCTGGTTTCGCTCCAACCGCAACCGCCTCAACTCTCCCAACCCCGTGAAGAGCCCGGGCGGCAACCCGGCAAGCTCGTTGCCTTCGAGACGCACCTGTTCAAGCCGCGACAGACCGGCGAAGATGTCCGGCGGCAACGCCGTAAGCCGGTTGCCGTCCAGCCGCAGGTGCTCCAGGCTGGACAGCCCGGCGAAGACGTCAGGCGGCAGTGCCGCAAGCTCGTTCCTCGCGAGGTGCACTGTTCGCAGGTTCGCGAGCCCGGCGAAGACATCCTCGTCCAGGTCGCGCAACTGGTTGTCCTGCAGCCACAAGATGTTGAGTTCCGGCAGGTTCTTGAACACACTGGACGGCAGTTCCGTCAGTTGGTTGTCGACCAGCGACAGCACCTCCAGACGCCGAAGATTGTCGAAGACGCCCGCGGGAAGGCGCGTCAGACCGTTCTCGCCCAACCACAGACTCGTGAGCCTGGGCAGCCCCGCGAGCAACCCCGGGGGCAAATCTCCCAGCCCGATATCGTGCAACCCCAAGCTCTCCAGTCGTTCCATGCCCGCGAACGGGTCGGAGGGCAGGCTCTTCAACGGGTTACGCGTCAAGTTTAGATCCCGCAGACGCCTCAAGCCGCTCAGGTCCGCCGGGATCTCCGTCAGCCGGTTATCCCCCAGATCCAGGAGGTCAAGAGTGGGGAGGTTCGCGAGCATCCCCGGCGGCAGCGATTCTAGCTGGTTCTCATCGAGGACCAGCCACGACAACGAAATCAGGTCCGAGAAGATCCCCGCCGGCAGCGTGCTGAGACGGTTGCCCTCCAAGAACAACCACACCAAGCTCGACAGACCGGCGAAATCGCCGACGCGCAGCCGCTCGATGTTCCTTTCCTCGAGAGAAAGAGTTCGGACCGCCGCCAGTTGCTCGGCCGTCACGTCGGCGCAGTTCGCCGCGCCCGTCTCCTCGAGCAGCTCCACCACCACCGCGGGCGTCCGGGCGCAGATCCCGCGGTCCGGGTGTGCCGTCGCGGTCACTTCCAGCGCCGGGCTACTGGCTCCCACCGAGACCCGGAGGCGCTGATCGCCCTCTGACGCGCCCAGCGTCCACTCCGTCGACGCCTGGCCCGCGCTGTCCGTGCGCGCCGAGGTCGGGACCGCCGAGCCGTCGCCGGCGTCCGGGGCGAACCGCACCAGCGCGCCCGGCACCGGGAGCGTGGCCGCGTCCAGCGCCTGCACCACCACCGGCTCCGGCAGCGGCCGTCCCGCCACGCCCTCCTGACGGCCGCCCGACCACACCACCACGCGCGCCACCACCGAGTTCGGATCCACCGCCGTCGCCCGCACGTCCGCTCCCAGGCCGCCGGCCGACACCGCCAGGCGCTGCTCGCCCAGCGCGGCCCCCAGCGTCCACGCCACCGACGCCACCCCCGATCCGTCCGTCGTCGCGGTGTCCGGGTCCACCGACCCGCCGCCCGACGCCACCGAGAACCGCACCCCGAGCCCCGACACCGGACGCCCCCCCGCGTCCTGCACCTGCACCCCCACGCTCCCCGGCAACCGCAGGCCCGCCAGCGCGCTCTGGCCGTCCCCGAACACGCTCAGCGACGTCGGACGCTGCGCCACCGTCACCGTCGCCGACCCGCTCACGCCCTCCAGCGACGCCCGCACCTCCGCACGCCCGTTCCCGCGCGCCGTCGCCTGACCCGTGCCGTCCACCGACACCACCGTCTCGTCGCTGCTCTCCCAGCGCACCGCACTCCCACCGACCGCACCCGAGTCCCGCCGCACCGCCGCCGTGAACCGCACCGTCTCCCCGAGGTACGTCAGGTGCGCCTCCCGAGGCGTCACCGCCACCGACCGCACCATGCCCCCCGGCGGACCCACCACCTCCGCCGAATCGCACGCCCCCACCAGCGCCAGCGCCACGGCGACCTTTGCCGTCGCACGGCTCCGCATGGGCCCGCGTCGCCGGGTCATCGGTCAGTTGCCGCCGATGATGCGGACGATTCTGCCGTTCTCGTCGACGACGATCACGGGGCCCTCGATGACGTCGTCGGCGAACAGCGGCAGGGCCTCCGCGTCCGCCCCCGGGGCCCTGTCCGCGCCGGGAAGGGTGTAGGGATCGGCCCGGCTCACGTCCACCTCGTACCCCAGGTCCGCCAGCGCCTGCACCGTGATCGCACTTAGCGTGTAGCCGTGCGGACTCATGAGTTCGCCGCTCAGCACGCTGTTTCGCCAATGGACGACATTCCGCACCTCGACCGGCACCTTCCGGCCGGTGTATGGCCGGCCCCCGGCCTCGTTGAAAGCCTCCACCGCCAGCGGCCCCGGAAAGTGCGTGTCCAGCGGCTCGTCCCCCGTCTTTCCCTGCAGGATATCGAGCCATGGGCGTGAGCCGATGCCCAGGTTGTGCCCGATCTCGTGAAGTGCGGTCGAGTACACGTCGTACTGCGTGTCCGGTCCGAAGTAGCGGCGGTTGAACCGAACCGTTTCTATGAGGGGAAGCCCGGATTCCCGTTCGACGCAACCCGCCGCCGACGCCAGGCGGACCCTGTTCTCCGGCTGCACCGAGAACTTGATCAGAACATCGTCAACGGCGCCCACCAGGCGCCGCCCTTGCGAGTCCCGGCAGAACAACCCGGTGTGATCCACCGGCACCGCCGGAAGGTCGCCCGTCACCACCTCCTCCCACCGCGCCGCGGCCCGCCGGATCTCACGCTCCTCGGCCGGCGTGAACCCGTCGTCGAAGATCAGTTCGATGTCGTAGCCGGTCGGGTCAGGCGGCGGCGCTACGGTCACCCGCACTTCGAGTACCGCACGCAAACCCGCCGGATCTTGCGCCGTCACCTCGATGACCGCCGACCCCTCGGTAAGAGGCGTCAGCACCAGCACCCCGTCTTCGATGGTCGCCGTCGCCACCGCCGCGTCGTTCGTTCGCACCCCGTGGACCAGCGTGTCGCCATCGGCGTCGGAGAAGTGGTCGCCAAGGTCGACTTCCGCCGTCCGCCCACCCGCCGTCATCCAGTGCTCTGGAATCTCCTCCGTCACCGCCGGCGGACGATTCCCCGGCGGGGCGAACAGCGCCACCGGTCCGCCCGGGACCCATTCCACACCGCTGAACCCCGTGGGCAGCGAGGACGCCGCCCCCAGGCTCACGTGCGCCGCGCCCGATCCCCCCGGTGGCCGCCGCACCTCGAGGGCCGCGCTCGCCGTATCCCCCGCCGCCACCGTGAAGTCCGCGCCCGACGCCGAGCCGCCCTGCACCGACACGGGGATCGTCAGAGAGATGGGCGCGCCAGAGGGAATGCGGGCCACGACACGTGCCGGCCCCGGGGCCAGCACGTCGGGCGTGTCCGTCCGCCCCAGCTCGACCGTCAGAGGGAAGGGCGCGCCGGGATTGCCTCCAAGATCCAGCTGTTGCAGCTCCGAGAGTCCTACGAATACGCCCGGCGGCAACTCCTCCAGATCGTTCGCGAAGAGGTCCAACTCCGCCAGACTCCCCAACCCGTTGAAGACACCATCCGGCAGCGCGGGGAGGTCGTTTCGGTTCAGCTCCAGCCTCCGCAGCTTGCCGAGTCCGGCGAAGATGTCCGGCGGCAAGACCGTAAGCCGGTTGCCCCACAGCCGCAGAACCTCGAGGGCGGAAAGCCCCGCGAACAGCCCACGCGGCAATCCGGCAAGCTCGTTGCCTTCGAGCCGCAACTGGTAAAGCCGCGACAGACCGGTGAAGATGTCCGGCGGCAGCGCCGTAAGCCGGTTACCATCCAGCCGCAGCTGCCTCAGGCTGGACAGCCCCGCGAAGACATCGGGCGGCAGTTCCGCGAGCTCGTTCCCCTCGAGGCGCACCGCTCCCAGCTTCGAAAGCCCGGCGAAGACATCCTCGTCCAGATCGCGTAACCGATTGTCCGTCAGCCACAGGATTCCGAGTTCCGGCAGGTTCTTGAAGACGCCGGGCGGTAGTTCCGTCAGTTGGTTGCCGAACAGCGACAGCGCCTCGAGGCTCCGAAGGTCGTCGAAAACGCCCGCCGGAAGGCGCGTCAAACCGTTCCGGAACAACCACAGGCCCGTCAGTCTGGACAGGCCCCGGAACAGCTCCGGCGGGAGTTCCTCCAATCCTATGTTGCCCAAACGAAGCTGCTCCAGGCGTTCCATGCCCGCGAACAAGCCGGAGGGCAAGCCCTTCAACGGGTTGTCCGACAACTCCAGCGAGGTCAGACGCGTCAGGCCGGCGAGACCGGCCGGGATCTCCGTAAACCGGTTCGCCTCCAGCTCCAGCCTCGTAAGAGCCGGGAGGCTCGCGAGCATGCTCGGCGGCAGCGATTCCAGCTGGTTCCGGTCGAGGTTCAGCCACCACAACGAAGTCAGGTCCGAGAAGATACCCGGCGGCAGCACGCTGAGACGGTTGCCCTCCAACAACAACCACACCAAGCTCGACAGGCCGGCAAAATCGCCGACGCGCAGGCGCTCGATGTTCTTCTCCTCGAGAAAAAGAGTTTTGACCGCCGCCAGTTGCTCGGCCGTTACATCCGCGCAGTTCGCCGCGCCCGTCTCCTCGAGCAGCTCCACCACCACCGCGGGCGTCCGGGCGCAGATCCCGCGGTCCGGGTGTGCCGTCGCGGTCACTTCCAGCGCCGGGCTACTGGCTCCCACCGAGACCCGGAGGCGCTGATCGCCCTCTGACGCGCCCAGCGTCCACTCCGTCGACGCCTGGCCCGCGCTGTCCGTGCGCGCCGAGGTCGGGACCGCCGAGCCGTCGCCGGCGTCCGGGGCGAACCGCACCAGCGCGCCCGGCACCGGGAGCGTGGCCGCGTCCAGCGCCTGCACCACCACCGGCTCCGGCAGCGGCCGTCCCGCCACGCCCTCCTGACGGCCGCCCGACCACACCACCACGCGCGCCACCACCGAGTTCGGATCCACCGCCGTCGCCCGCACGTCCGCTCCCAGGCCGCCGGCCGACACCGCCAGGCGCTGCTCGCCCAGCGCGGCCCCCAGCGTCCACGCCACCGACGCCACCCCCGATCCGTCCGTCGTCGCGGTGTCCGGGTCCACCGACCCGCCGCCCGACGCCACCGAGAACCGCACCCCGAGCCCCGACACCGGACGCCCCCCCGCGTCCTGCACCTGCACCCCCACGCTCCCCGGCAACCGCAGGCCCGCCAGCGCGCTCTGGCCGTCCCCGAACACGCTCAGCGACGTCGGACGCTGCGCCACCGTCACCGTCGCCGACCCGCTCACGCCCTCCAGCGACGCCCGCACCTCCGCACGCCCGTTCCCGCGCGCCGTCGCCTGACCCGTGCCGTCCACCGACACCACCGTCTCGTCGCTGCTCTCCCAGCGCACCGCACTCCCACCGACCGCACCCGAGTCCCGCCGCACCGCCGCCGTGAACCGCACCGTCTCCCCGAGGTACGTCAGGTGCGCCTCCCGAGGCGTCACCGCCACCGACCGCACCATGCCCCCCGGCGGACCCACCACCTCCGCCGAATCGCACGCCCCCACCGCGACCAGCGCCACGGCGACCTTTATCCCTCCAGGGCATCGGGTCCGATCGGGCTTCATGTATCGCATGGGCGGGAGCGCATGATGACAATATGAAGGGATCACGACCGATATGGAATGCAGAGGCAGTCCGTCTCTTCCGAGCGGACAACTACCTATATTGGGGGGTTATCACCCTATATTGGGTGGAATCGACCGCTCCGGGCAGGCTCTACCGCGGCGAGGGCGTCAGCATCACGCGGTCGGCGACGGCGGCCTCGACGCGCTCGCGGGAGTAGTAGAGCGGGAAGAAGCGGTCCTTCGCCCAGCCCTCGAACAGGTTCCGGTACATGGGATCGTCCGGATCTCCGCCCTGCCCCGGCGTGTTCGTGAACACGGCCGTGTCCCAGTCCCCCGCCTCCGCGATGATCCGGAAGGACGGGCCGGAGGTCTGGTTGTCGCCGCCTCCCGTCTGGTTCACGGTGAAGCCGTTGCCTCCGCGCGGGAGCGGCCCCACCTCGAGGCGCGCCCGCATCTCGGCGTTCACGATTCCGGACAGCGGGTGCCGGAAGCGGGCGTGCTTGAAGCGCACGTCGCCGTAGCGCCAGGGGTCGCCGCCGAAACGGTCCTCGAGCCCGTCCAGGGCGTCGGCCAGCGTGCGGGCGAGGAAGATGTCGCGGCCGGCCACGGGGTCCCCGTCACCGAGGGGCGCGAACCAGGTGGGCGGCGAGCCGAGCCAGTCGATGATCTTCTTCATCGACAGGCGCCCGAGCGAAGCGCGGACTTCGGCGGGAACGACGAGCGGCACCATCTGTCGCTGAAGCTCACGCTCCCACGAGACGTAGATCGCGGCCTCGCGGGACTCCGGGGCCAGGGCGAAGTCCCAGTCGAGCAACTCGCCCCGGGCCGCCGACGCCGACGCGGGGAGGTCCACGCCGCGCAGCATCGGCACCAGCGAGCGCGCGGGGAGCGACACGTAGTCCGTCGCCAACTGCATCATCTCCGCCATCGTGAAGCGCCTTCCGGTCGCGAGGACTTCGTCGATGCGCGCGCTCCGGAAGGGGTCGCTCCAGCTCCAGCCCACCGCGTCGCGGTGCTCGTAGCCGGGCGGGACGAGGTTCTGGTTCGCCGTCGACCAGAAGCCCTTCTCCGGGTTGAACACGTGCGGCTTGTGCACGATCTCGAGGTAGCCGTCCCACTCGTAGCGGCCGTCCCCCGGCACGGGAACGAGGCCCGACCAGTTCCGGCGGATGGGCGCGATCCCCACGGACTGCCAGCCGATGTTCCCGTCCACGTCGGCCCACACCATGTTCTCGCCGGGGATGTTCGAGTAGTTGCAGGCGTCCCGGAATTCCTCCCACGTCTTGGCCTGGTTCATGCGCAGGCTGGCGAGGTAGGGCGCGCCGCCGATCTCCATCCACCCCGCGCGCACCGCGTAGGCGAGGTTGTTGTCGGGATCCTCGTACACGACGGGGCCGTGGCGCGTGTAGCGGTGGCGCACCCGCTCCGGCCCGCGCCCCTCGACCGGGATTTCGTCGTCGATGACGCGCATCGCCTCCCAGTCGCCGCGGTACCAGTACCGGTCGGGGTCCTCCGGGTGCGTGCGGTAGACGTAGAGGTCCTCCGCGTCGGTCTGGAAGACGGTGAGGCCCCACGCCCCGTACCCGTTGTGCCCGATCGAGATGCCGGGGAGGACGGGCTCGCCCCCGCCGATCACGTTCCAGCCCGGTCCGACGAGGTGGACCAGGTAGCGCAATGAGGGGGCCGCCTGCACCCGGTGCGGGTCGTTCGCCATGATCGCGTGGCCGCTCAGGGTGCGGTGCCCCGCCACGACCCAGTTGTTGCTGCCCGTCCCCATCCGCTCGGCCTCGAGACGCTCCGCTTCGTACGCTTCGGCCTCGGCCTCCTCCCGGAGCGTCCGCAGGGCGAAGGCCTCCGAGTCGGACGCGGTGGCGCGGAAGCGGGGATCGATGTCCTCGGGCTCGAACCGGACGGGTCCGCGGAAGGCGCGGTACACGTCGAGGATCTCGCGCCGCAGGAGCGATCCGTCGACCGCGGGGTCGAGGTCGATGTCCGGTTCACCGGGATGGAAGTAGGAGACCTCCTTCACCTTCTCCGCTCCCACGGCCGCGACGGCGATCCCGAGATCGAGTTCCTGCCCGATGTTCATGAGCAGGCCCTGGTGGCGGGAGATGACGACGTCGGGCGTCCACGGCTGCGGACGGATGCCCAGCATATCGAACTCGACCGGGAGCAGGTCCGGGTCGCCCGCCGTCTCGGCGATGTACGCGTTGATCCCGTCCGTGAAGGCCCGGATGATCTCGGCGCCGCGCGGGTGGTAGTGGTTCAGCTCCGCTTCGAGGTCGCCGCGGAAGCGGAACAGCCGCGCGCCGCGGTCGCGCTCCAGCTCACGCGGACCGAGGATTTCGGAGACCGTGCCCGTGGCCTGGCGGCGCCACAGTTCGAACTGGAAGAGGCGGTCGCGCGCGGCGCTGTACCCCTGCGCGAAAAAGAGGTCGTGCTCCGTCTCGGCGTAGATGTGGCTGACGCCCCACAGGTCCTTGAGGATCTCGACGCCGGCCTCGAGCCCGGGAACCCGCAGCGTCTCCGTATCGGCAAGAGAGTTGCCGGAACCCTGCCACACCGGCAGCAGAAGGATGGACGCGAACAGCGCGACGGATCGAACCCGCATCAGCTTTCTCCTATGACCCCGTGGCCTTTTTCCTCGCGGACTCGCCCTCCGCCCGGTCATCCCCGGCCTCCGCCTCGCCGTCACCGCCGACGCTCGCCCGGAGCGCGGCCATGAGGTCGATGACCTGCGCCGTCGTCTCCTCCTCGGCGGGCGCCGTGATCTCGGTTCCGTCCGCGACCTTGCGCTCGACGGCTTCGAGCATGCGCTGCCCGACCTCGTCCTCGTATTTCGACGGATCGAAGTTCTCCGAGGCGATCTGCTCGATCAGTTGTACGGCGAGACCGAGTTCGGCCTCGGCGACCTCGCCCTCTCCCGACGGCACGTCGCCGATGTCCCGCACCTCGTGCGCGTAGTGCAGTTGTTCCAGCACGAGGTGGTCCCCGACCGGCCGCACGAGGACGAGGTACTGCTTGCCGCGCGCCGCGTACTTCGCGAGCGCTGCCCAGCCCGTCTTCTTCATCGCGGCCCCGAGGAGGCCGTAGGCCTTGTCGCCCCCCCGCGCGGGTCCGAGGTAGTACGTCTTCCCGATATAGGCCCGCTCGACCTGGTCCACCGGCACGAACTCGACGATCTCGATCGCCTGCGTCGCCTCCGCTTCCAGCGCCTTCAGTTCCTCCGGCTTGAAGGTCACGTACTGGTCCTTCGCGAACTGGTAGCCCTTGATGAGATCGCGGCGTTCGACGGGCTCTCCGGTCTTGGCATCCACGTACTGCTGCTTCACGCGGGTGCCCTCGGGGGAGAGGAAGTTGAAGCGGACTTTGTGCGAGTTCTCGGCGGACGAGTAGAGCTGGCACGGGATCGAAACGAGCCCGAACGAGATCGTCGCCGTCGCGATGGGTCGAGGTGACATCCTGCGCCTCCGTGTGCGCGCCGGACCTCCGACGCGAGCCAGACCACCGGTTTGATGCCGAACCGGGGGGGCGAATAATAGGTTGCGGCCCGGATTGTCGCACAGAGCGCGGGCAATCCGGGGCCGGCGGACCGGAATCAGCAGCGGAACCAGGATCGGGAGGGGGCGCCGCGAGCATGCCCCGCGGGAGACTCGAGAAGTACCGTGAGAAGCGAGCGTCCGAGCGCACGCCGGAGCCCTTCGGGGGGGCGCCCGGGACGGGGGTCGGCGTGTTCGTCGTCCAGTTGCACGCGGCGACCCGGCTGCACTACGACCTGCGCCTGGAGATCGGGGGCGTCCTCGTCTCGTGGGCAGTGCCAAAGGGGATATCGGCCGATCCCGCCGACAAGAAGCTCGCCGTCCACGTCGAGGACCACCCCGTCGAGTACATCGAGTTCGAGGGCGTGATTCCGGCGGGCGAGTACGGCGGCGGCGAGATGATCGTGTGGGACATCGGGCGCTGCATCATGCTCGAGGATCCGGAGGAGGGACTGGAGAACGGCAAGCTCCTGTTCGAGTTGCGGGGCCACAAGCTCAAGGGCGTGTGGACGTTGGTGCGGCTCGAGAAGGGGGAGACGGGGAAGGAGTGGCTGCTGATCCGCGAGCGGCGCGGCGGGCACCCGATCCTCGAGGATGGGTCGCTCCCCGAGAGTTCCATCCTCTCCGGGCTCACCGTCGAGCAGATGGCGCGGCGGGAGGAGGGGTGGTATCCGGGGGAGGGCGTGGCCGCGGCCCTCGAGGCGGCGGGTGCGCCGGAGCGGCAGGTCGACCCTTCGGAGGTGGAGTTCATGCTCGCCCAGCCGCGCGAGGACGCCTTCGACGACCCCGCGTGGCACTTCGAACTGAAGCTGGACGGCTACCGCATGCTGGCCTCGGCCGTCGATGGCGAGGGGAGCCTCCTGACGCGCAACGGACACGATGCGCTCCCGACCTTCCCGGACATCGCGCGCGCGCTGCGCAAACTCCCCTTCCGGCGGGTCGTGCTGGACGGCGAAGTCGTCGTCCACGACGCGGCGGGGTATCCGAGCTTCCGGCGCCTTCAGAAGCGCGCCCGGCTCTCGCGTCCGCACGATATCCGGCGCGCCTCGTTCGAGGCGCCGGCAAGCTTCTACGCCTTCGACCTGCTCGCGTTCGACGACCGCGATCTGCGTGACCTCCCGCTCTCCGAGCGGCGCCGCCACCTGCGCGACGTCGTGCCCGAGGCGGGCCCCATCCGCTTCAGCGAACACTTCGAGGGGTGCGGCGAGGCGCTCTTCGGGCAGGTGCAGGAGATGGGCCTCGAGGGGATCATGGCCAAGCGCGCCGATTCCCGGTACTTCGGCGGCCGCTCTCCCGACTGGCGGAAGATCCACGCGGCCCGCCGGGCCCGCTTCGTCATCGTCGGCTTCACGAGTCCCGCCGGCTCGCGGACGGGCTTCGGGGCGCTCCACCTCGGCGCCTACGGTCCCGCCGACTCCGCCGCAGGAGCCACCGCAGGAGCCGCCTCGGGAGCCGGCGGCGGCGGCGATGATCTCGCCCTCCACTGCGTTGGACGCGTCGGGACGGGCTTCGACGAGGAGACGCTGGCAAACCTCGGCGCCCGGCTCGACGAGTTGAAGACGGATGGCCCCGCGTTCGTGACGCCGGCCCCCGTGGGCGACGATCACACCTGGATCGAACCCCGCCTGGTCGCCGAAATCCGCTACAAGGAAGTCACCGAGGGCGGCCTCCTGCGGCACGCCGTCTTCCTGGGCCTCCTCCCGGTCCCGGAGGAAGAGAGCGGGAGCGGGCCCCGCGACGGGGACGACGATCGAGAGTACGTCGTCCCGACCGACTGCCGGCTGCCGCGAGATCGGCGCGCGGCGCTGGCCGACCCCGTGCGGGTGGACACGTCCCCCCCGCCCGTCGAGGAACTGCCGCTCTCGAACCTCGACAAGGTCTTCTGGCCAGAGGAGGGATACACGAAGGGCGACCTGATCGCCTACTACCGGGACATCGCGCCGTGGCTGCTGAAGTTCCTGGAGGACCGGCCGCTCGTGCTGACGCGGTATCCGGACGGGATCGACGGAAAATCCTTCTTCCAGAAGAACGCGCCGGGGTTCCAGCCCGAGTGGGTGCGCACGGAGGCGATCTGGAGCGAGGGTTCCGAGCGCGACATCCACTACTTCATCGCCGACGACCCCGCCACGCTGGTGTTCGTCGCGAACCTCGGCGCCATCCCGCTGCACGTGTGGGCGAGCCGCATCGGGAGCCTGGACCGCCCCGACTGGTGCCTCCTCGACCTCGACCCCAAGCACAAGCGCGACGGCGAAGAGGTGTACGCCCCCTTCGAGGACGTCGTGGAGGTCGCGCGGACGATCGGCGACATGTGCGACGAGATCGGGCTGCCCAGCTATCCGAAGACGAGCGGGTCGTCGGGGATCCACGTGATGATCCCGCTCGGCGGACAACTCGACTACGAGCAGTCGCGCACGCTCGCGCTCCTGCTCGCGAAGGCGGTGGCGGCGGAGATTCCCGACCGGGCCACGATCGTGCGGAACCCGGCGGGGCGGGACGGCAAGATCTACATCGACTACGTCCAGAACGGGCGGGGGCGGCTCGTGGTGGCGCCCTATTCCGTCCGTCCGCGCGCCGGGGCGACGGTGTCGGCGCCGCTCGCGTGGGCCGAGGTGGGAGAGGGGCTTTCCATGGAGGACTTCACGATCCGGACGATGCCGGAGAGGGCGCGGGAGATGGGCGCCGACCCGCTGCTGGGCGTGCTCTCGGACGAGCCCGACCTCATGGCGGCCCTCGACGCCCTGCAGCGGAGGATGGGCGGATGAGCGGCGCCGATGGGCGGGCGGGCGCGGAGGACGGCCGGGTGAGCGCCGACGAGGGCGGCGCGCGCACAGCGCCCGGGCGGCTCGCCGACATTCCGGGGTTCGACATCGACGGGGTGGCGCGGGCGGCGGAGAGCGACTCCCGCATCCTCCGGCTCGAGAACCTCGACACCGACCTGCGCCCGCCCGCAGCAGCCGTGGCCGCCACCCGCGCCGCGCTCGAATCGCCGGCCGCCAACAGCTATCTGCCCTTCACGGGCCGGGCCGGCCTGCGCGCGGCGGCCGCCCGGCACGTCGGCCGGCTCTCCGGGCGGGACTACGACCCGGACCGGGAGTGCGTGATCACCGCGGGCGGCACGGAGGGCCTGCTCAACGCCCTGCTCGCGACGGTGGACCCGGGCGACGAAGTGATCGTCACCGACCCCACGTACGCCGGCATGCTCCAGCGCGTGCGGCTGGCGGGTGCGCGCCCCCGGCTCGCGCCCTGGGTCTTCGATCCCGCGGCGGGCTGGCGCCTCGACCTCGACGCCCTCGCCGCGCGCGTCCGCGACCGGACCCGGGCGCTCTTCATCATGAACCCGTCCATGCCGTCCGGCGGCGTGCTCGACGCCGGCGACTGGGCCGTCGTGGCGGAACTGTGCCGGCGCCACGACCTGTGGCTCCTCTACAACGCGGCCATGGAACGCATCCTCTACGACGGCCGCCCCTATCTGCACCCCGCCGGGCTCCCGGGCATGCGGGAACGCACGCTCACGGTCGGCTCCGTCTCCAAGGAGCACCGCATGATCGGCTGGCGCACGGGCTGGATCGTCGGGCCGGCCGCCGTCATGGCGGATGTTGCCAAGGTCGGGATCTACAACGTCGTGACCGGCGTCGGGATCGGGCAGCCCGGTGCGCTGGCGGCGCTGACCGCCGCGGATGAAGCGGAGGACGTGGCGGCTTGTGTACGGCGCTGGGAGCGCCGGCGCGACGCGGTGCTCGACGCCCTCCGCGACTACCCGGTCCGCCCCGCCGCCGGCGGCTGGTCGCTCCTCGTCGACACCCGCCCCCTCGGCCTCACCGCCCGCGAACTCTCCGCGCGACTCCTCACCCAGGCCGCCGTCGCCGCCACCCCCATGGACGCCTGGGGCGGCCCCGACGCCCAGTACCAACTCCGCCTCGTCTTCAGCAACGAACCCGTGCCCCGCCTCCAGCGCCTCGAAGAACGCTTCGCCCGAATCGCGTAGCTCCCCGCTGGGGGTTAATTCGTTACGCCCTCGGCGCAGCTACAGGTAATCGACTCCTCACGAAGCCAGCGTTGTGTTTGCTTGCAGTGTGTTAGAAACTCAATTATTTTCTGACACTTGAAGCGACAAAACCGGAGGCGAACCATGCCGGGGCTCCCGAGTCAGATTGCGGAACACGCAGCCACGTTGCCGGAGGGCACACCAATCCGTGCCAACGGCCTGCTCCATCTGGGAAACCGGGCGGCCGTCGATCAGGCGTTGTCCCGCCTGGTCCGGCGGGGGCTGCTGCTGCGGGTCTGCCGGGGCGTCTACATGCGTCCGATAGAAACCCGGTTCGGCGTTCGCGCACCCGGCGCCGAGACCGTCATCGAAGCACTTTCCTCCTTGTGGGGAGAAACCATCGTCCCGAGCGGCGGGGCGGCTGCGAACGTCCTCGGCCTGACGACTCAAGTGCCGGTCCGATTGGTGTACCTCACGTCGGGACCGAATCGAGTGTTGCGGTTGTATGCCTTGATCATCCGCCTGCTTCACGCGCCACGCTGGCAGCTCGTCGCTCCGGGACGGCCCGCCGGATTGGCCATTCGTGCCCTGGCTTGGCTGGGTCCTGCGGAAGTGGAACGGAACATCGAGCGGATCGAACGCAGGCTTGACCGGGCAGATCTCGCGGAACTCGCGGTTATACGCTCGGCCCTGCCCTCGTGGATCGCGACGCCTCTCAGCGCCCTGGTCGCTCATGGGTAACGTCCGGTTCCAGAATCTGTCCGCACCGGAACGGCGTGAGGCACTCGAAACCGCCACGAGCCTTGGCGGCCGGCCCGCACACCTTCTCGAAAAGGACATTTGGGTCGTCCAGACCCTTTCCGTACTCTTCGAGACGCCGTCCGGCCGGGATCTGGTGTTCAAGGGCGGGACGTCTCTGGCCAAGGCCTACCGCGCGATCCGCCGCTTTTCCGAGGATGTCGACATTACGTATGACATCCGCCGCTTCGCTCCGGAATTGGTGGCCCAAGCTGGCGAGGAAGCGCTTCCCCCGACGCGAAGCCAGGAGCGGCGCTGGACACGGACGATCCGTTCCAGGCTGGCGGAATGGACCGGAGACGAAGCAGTTCCGGCCATCCGCGACGGGTTGGCCCGAAGCGGATTCCCGGCCCGGCTTCGAGCCGACGGCGACCGAGTCTACGTCGGCTACGAACCACTGTTCGACGATTATGGGTTCGTCTTGCCGGAAGTGCTTGTCGAGTTCGGCGCGCGGTCGACGGGCGAGCCTCGTCAGGAGCGGCGGATCGAGTGCGACGCGGCCGAATTCTTGCCCGACGTTCGCTTCCCTTCGGCGCAACCCTCCGTGATGTTGGCCGAGCGTACCTTCTGGGAGAAGGCCACGGCGATACATGTCTTCTGCCGTCGGCTCCGACAGCGGGGGACGCGCCTCTCGAGACACTGGCACGACCTGGTTCGGCTGGACGACGCCGGCTACGCCGAGAAAGCGTTGGCGGACCGGGCACTGGCTGGTTCCGTGGCTCGCCACAAGTCGCTTTTCTTCAGGGAACGGGATACCTCGGGGGGATGGATCGACTACGAAGCCGCAGTTTCCGGCGGGCTTCAACTATGCCCGGACGGTCCCTTCAGGGAAGCTCTCGCCGCCGACTATGAACAGATGGTGCGCGGCGGCATGCTGTTCGATGATGAGGAAGCGTTCGAGGAGATCATCAATCGATGCGCCGATGTCGAGGAAAGGGCGAATCGCTGCTAGTCGTCGAGGCGGAGGGCGAGGAGGTTGGGCCAGAGTTTGCCGGTGACGAGGAAGACGCCGGTTTCGGGGACGTAGGCGATGCCGTTGAGCACCGCTTCGGGGTCTCCGGGCTTGCGGGCGCTGAGGGGGACGCTCGACAGGTCGATCTCGCCCAGGACCTCGCCGGTGGCCTTGTCGATGCGGACGATGACGTCGGTCTGGTAGACGTTGGCGTAGATCCAGTCGTCCACGCACTCCAGTTCGTTCAGCCGACCCTGCCGTGACCCCGCGCGCGTGACCTCGACCGTCGCGAGAACCGTGAAGTCCTGCGGGTTACGACGTTCCAGCGCGCTCGAACCATCGGACATCCAGAGCGACTCGCCGTCGTAGCAGAGGCCCCATCCCTCGCCTTCGTAGGCGAACTCCCGGAGCACGTCCAGGCTCTCGAGATCGTAGACGAAGGCCCGGCCGGACTTCCAGGTGAGCTGCACGAGTTCGGAGTCCACCCGGGCGAGCCCTTCGCCGAAGAGCGCCGAGTCCACCGCGACGCTCGCCAGGACTTCGCCCGTCGGCACGTCGACGCGGCGCACGCTCGATTCGCCGTAGCGGCCGGTGCTCTCGAGGAGCGCGCCGTCGTGGAAGAGAAGCCCCTGCGTGTACGCCGCGGGATCGTGCGGGAACGTGCCCAGGATCTCGTATTCGATGGACGGCACCGCGGCGGACGCGCAGCCCGCCAGCGCGCAGAGCGCGAGCGCCCCCAGGCCGCGGAAGCCCGCCCGCGGCCTCACCCGTCGCATGGCGGTGGCATCAGCGGCGGCATCAGATCAGGTCGAGGACGGTCTCGACGGCTCGACGACCCTCGGCGGACGCGCCGGTCCAGTTCTGGTGCCCCCGCAGTTCGGAATGCCCGATCGCGACGCGCCCGAAGGGCTCGCGAATCACATCCGGCGGGGCCGGGGCCCCGTCGCGTCCGAAGAAGAAGCCGGGACCCGGCGCCACGTAGGCGTGCCCCCAGCGATTGAGGACGAGGCCGGCGATGTCTTCGGCCGGATCGAAGCCGCCCTCCGCGAACAGTTCGACCATCTGCGCCCGCAGCCGCCGCTCGTACTCCGTGAAGGACATGCTCAGCATCTCGGTGCGGCCCGCCATCCCCTGGTCCACCGGCGACGAGCCGGGCGCCTCGAAGGTGATGTAGAAGGTCAGCATCGTCGGGTGATCGGGCGCGTGGACCGGCCGGTAGTCGCCCGCGTACATGGGCCGCCGGATGTTGCACGAGAAGCCGAGATCGCCCTCGTAGAAGCAGCCGGCGATCCCGAGGCGGTCGAGGAAGCGCCAGTTCCGGAGCGCCACGTTCGCGACGAGGATCGGCCCGTGGCGGAAGTGCCCGTAGGCCGCGCGGTGCCCGTCCGGCAGGTCGGCCGCGATGTAGCGGTTCATCCACCCGCCGCTCGCGAGCACGACCCCGTCGGCCTCCACCGAGTACGCGCGGCCTTCGTGCACGTACGTGACGCGCACGCGGCCGTCTCCGGCTCCCGTGTGGCGCACGTCGATCGCGGTGCAGCCCAGCCGCAGCCGCACGGGCTGATCCGGCCGGTCGAGGGCGCCAAAGTCGATCGCCCCGTTCAGCACGTCGCCCAGCGTGCGCTCGCCGGCGATGCCGTCCGGCACGACGTCCTTCACGAAGTAGCGGGCGATCCCCGCGTTCCCGCCGGGGAAGGAGTGGAAGGTCATGCCGTCGTAGCGGGACGGGAGCCCGAAGCCGGGCAGGTCGAAGTGCATCCCCCACCAGGCGGAGATCGCGTCGCAGCCGAGTCCGATGATGCTGGCGAGGATCGGGTCCACGTACGCCGTCACCTCCGGCGGCAGGCCGAGCACGTCCTCGTAGTAGGCCTTGAGCGTCATGCCGTCGAGCCACGGCCCGGGATTGTCCGGCCCCCCGGGCGCGTCCGGGGGTACATGGTCCGCGACCCGGGCGTTCCGCCAGCGCTCGAAGCCCTCCCGAACCTCCGGCGTCCAGGGCGCGCGGGAGGGATCCCCCCACAGGTCGCTGACCCAGCCGCCCGAACCCCCCGACCAGCCGGGCCGCCCGCCGCGCCGCGTCCCGCCGAAGTAGTGCCCGATGGAGAACTGGTCCTGCACCCAGTGCATGAAGCCGTAGTTCTCGAGCGGCGCCTTCACCTGACCCGCATCCGGCGCGTACTCGAACTCGCGCGGGATGCCCAGCGTCGTGAAATAGTCGTCCGGCTCCCCCGTGGGCGGGCGTATGCCGAAATCGTTCGATCCCTGCGGCCCGGCCAGGCGCACGCCGTCGACCATGATGTCGTTGCGCTTCGCCTCGCCGCCGAACACGGGGTGATTGTCGAGGACGAGACAGCGGCCCGAGGGCCGGTGCCGCTTGAAGTGGTGCGCGGCGGAGAGACCCGCGAGCCCGCCCCCGACGATTACGACGTCGAAGCGCTCCCCGGTGTCCGTCGTCTCCCCGCTCGGGGCGCGCCCGTCACGGACCCAGTGCGCCGAGCGGACGACCTCCGGCGTGTTCCCGTGCGAGGACGCGTAGTCCCCCACGCCGCCCGGGCCGTACCAGTCGGGCCCCAGCGCGTCGGACCACGGCTCGGAAGCCATCCCCGGAACCGCCAGGCCGCCACCTCCGGGCGCCTCCCCCCCGCACCCGAGGAGCGCGGAGCCCGCGATCCCCGCCCCTGCCAACTGGACGAAGTCGCGCCGCGTGATCTCGCGGTCGAGCCCCAGCTCACGATCCGTCGGCCCGCTGTCCGGCCCACCGCGACTGCCGCCACTCCCGCGGCTTGGGGTCAGGCCTGGGGTCATTGCGTCGTCGTCCCGCCCGGCCGGTAGCGCTCGAACCAGGCGAGGATGTGCTGCACCTTGCTGATGAGGCCGCTGGGACGCGCGCCGATGCTGTGGTTCGCCTCGGGAATCCGCACGAGGACCGACGGCACCTTCCGGATCTTCAGCGCCTGGTAGAACTGCTCCGACTCCGACATCGGCGTCCGCCAGTCGACCTCGCCCGTGATGAGCATCGTCGGCGTCGTCACGTTCGCGATGTGGTGGACCGGCGAGCGCTCCATGTAGTGCTCGAGGTTGTCCCACGGCGCGCCCGGGAACCAGTAGTTGAGGCCGCCGCTGCCGCCCATGTCCGCGGTCAGAACCCACGAATACCAGTTGATGACGGGCTTCTGCGACGCGGCCGCGGCGAAGCGGTCCGTGTGGGTCACGATCCAGGCCGTCAGCACGCCGCCGCCGGACCCGCCGGTGACGAAGAGCTGGTCCTCGTCGATGTATCCGCGCGAAATCACTTCATCGACGCCGGACATCAGGTCGTCGAAGTCGTAGCTCGGATACGCGTGGTGGATCTCGTTCCCGAAGTCCTCGCCGTAGCTCGTGCTGCCGCGCGGGTTCGTGTAGAGGACGACGTACCCCGCGGTCGCAAAGAGCTGGACCTCGGCGCTGAAGCGGTCGCCGTAGTTCGCGAACGGACCGCCGTGGATCTCGAGCAGGAGCGGATACTTGCGGCTCGGGTCGAAGTCCGGCGGCTTCACGATCCAGCCCTGGATGTCGAGTCCGTCGTGCGAGGACTTGTACCAGACCTCCTCCGTCTCCCCGATCGCTTTCTGCGCGAAGAGGTCCTCGTTCAGGTGCGTGAGGCGCTGCCAGTCGCCGCCGCGGTTCGCGACGGCGAGGTCCGAGGGGTGGTCGGGCGTCCCGTAGGTGTAGGCGAAGCGGTCGTTCCCGGAGGTGGAGAAGGTGCCGCCGCCGTAGGGACGTCCGATCGACAGACCCTGCACGCTGGAGACGATGTCCATCACGTTCCCGTCGAGGTCGACGTGCGCCAGGCGCGTGTTCCCCTCGGTGTCGTACTGGAAGAAGAGCCCCGCCCCGTCGCTCGCCCAGTGCAGGTTCCCGATCGAGCGGTCGAGGTCGTCGGCGATGAGGCGCGAGCCGGACCCGTCGCGGTTCATCACGTAGAGCTTCGACACCTGGTGCCCGAGGAAGCGGTCATCGTAGCCGGTGTACGCGATCATGCCGCCGTCGGGCGACACCGTCGGACTCGAGTCGGGGCCGCGCCGGTCGGTCAGTTGCCGGACGGCCCCATCGGCCACGGCGAACTCGAAAATCTCGGAGTCCCGCACGTACTCCCAGTCGTCGCGGCGGGTGGCCGAGATCAGCAGGTGCTGCGAATCGGGCGTCCACTCGGGCGTCCCGCCGTGGTTGTAGGGGCCGTGCGTGACCTGGCGCGGCGTCCCTCCCTCCGCGGGAAGGACGAAGACGTGGGAGTACCCGACGGGCAGGAAACCCTGGCTGTCCGAGCGGTAGTAGAGCCGTTCGTACGTCGTGGCGGGCGGCGCCCACGTCGCGCCTTCCGGCTTCGCGGGCATCTGCGCGAAGGGCGGCGGCGTGTCCGGGACGAACATGCTGAAGGCGATCGTGCTCCCGTCGGGCGACCAGGAGAGCCCGCCCGGGCCTCGCTCAAGCTGCGTGAGCAGGGCCGTCTGTCCGCTGTCCATCCAGCGCAGGTAGAGCTGTGCCTTGCCGTGCTCGTCGCTGGCGACGTAGAGGAGTCGCGTGCCGTCCGGCGACCAGCGCGGAGAGGAGAAGTTCCTCTGTCCGGTGAGGAGCGGACGGTGGTTCGAGCCGTCGTAGTCGACGATCCACAGGTTGCTGCGCTGACGGTCCGTCATGATGTCCATCGAGGACCGCACGTAGACGACCCGGGAACCGTCGGGCGAGATCCGGGGATCGCCGGCGACTTCGAGTTCGAACACGTCCGCCGGGCCGAAGTGATCCGGATCCCGCTCCTGCCCGGCGAGCGGGCCGAAGGGAGCGACGATGGCGAGCGCGAGCGCGGCCGCGGCCACCCGGAAGGCAACAGCCGAGCCGACGACCCTGTCTTCTCTTGACGACGTCATGATTCCTCCTGGACTGCATTCGATCCCTGCTTCGATCCCTGCGGGACATCACATGGCAGTTCAAGGTAGCGCCTTTCCCGCCGCCGGATAGGTTGCGCGGCATGAACGATCGCGAGTTTTCCGTGCCGGAAACGATCCGCTGGGCCCCCAAGGGTCTGAGCGCGCTGATCCTCGACCAGACGCTCCTTCCCGGCGTCCACGAGGAGAAGGAACTCTCGACGCTCGAGGACTTCATCGAGGCGATCGTCAGCCTGCGCGTGCGGGGGGCGCCGCTCATCGGGATCACGGCCGCCGTCGGGCTCGCGGCGCTGGCGCGGCAGTCCGCCGCGGAAGGGGTGTCGGCGGACGCGCTGCGGGATCGATTCGCCGGCTGGGCCGAGGGGCTCGCGAACGCCCGGCCGACGGCGGTCAATCTCGTATGGGCGGTCCGCCGGCAGCGGGCGCGGCTGGAGGCGGCCACCGGCGACGCGGCGGAACTGGCCGCGGCGCTGGCGGCCGAGGCCGACGCCATCCACGAGGAGGACCGCCGCATGTGCCGCGCGATCGGCGAGCACGCGGCGGCGCTGCTGGCGGGCGGCGAGTCGGTGATCACGCACTGCAACGCGGGGTCGCTCGCGACGGGGGGCATCGGGACGGCCCTCGCCCCGGTCTACGTCGCGGCCGAGATGGGCCGCAAAGTGCGCGTCTTCGCCGACGAGACCCGCCCGCTCCTCCAGGGGAGTCGCCTCACCGCCTGGGAGCTTTCCCGCGCCGGCATCGAGGTCACCGTGCTCGCCGACAACATGGCCGGGTCGCTCTTCGCCTCGGACCCGCCGGACATCGCCTTCGTGGGCTCCGACCGCATCGCGGCCAACGGCGACGTGGCGAACAAGATCGGCACGTACCCGCTGGCCGTGCTGGCCCACCGCCATGGGGTCCCCTTCTACGTGCTCGCGCCGACCTCCACCGTGGACCTCGGCACCCCGACCGGCGCGGACATCCCGATCGAACACCGGGACCCGGACGAGGTTCGCCGCGGCTTCGGCCCCCTCCTCGCCCCCGAGGAGGCCGGCGTGTACAGCCCCGCCTTCGACATCACGCCACACGAACTCGTGGCCGGCATTGTCACCGAACGCGGCATCCACCGCCCGCCGTACACCGACTCCCTCGCCGCCGCCGTCCGCGCCGCCGAAGCGGAGCGGCGGGACCGGCCAACGTAGCGGCCCTGCCGCAACCGCCCGCTGCCAGCGAAGGCGCTTGGCTCGGCCGGCGCGACGTACCTATCGGTCGTGGTGGAGGATGGGGAGGTACGCCTTCCAGGGCCCGACCTCGTCCTCGAACCGGTGGGCGACGACGCGTGTGATCTGGGCGATGTGGTTGAGATCGTGGACGGCCCAGGTGGCGAGGAGTTGCCGCAGCGTGACCTCGCCCAGCTCCGGGTGAAGCCCCCCCGCGTCGAGATCCGCCCCCTCCTCGATGACCTCGTGCAGTGCCGCGAGTCCGGTCTCGCGCAGCGTCTCGAATTCGGTGAGCAACTCGTCCAGCGGGCGGTCCCGGGTGCGCTCGACGTGCGCGAACCGGTCGAACGGGGGGAACGCCCGGTCGCGACCGTGTTCCAGGATCCACCGTGCCCGCGGAATCCAGTCGTCGATCTCACCCTGAATGAGATGTCCCAGCACGCTGAAGGGGCTGAACGTCCCCTCGCCCTCGTCCGCGTGCAGGAGGTCCGCCGGCAGATCCTCGAGCAGCACGCGCACGGTGCCGGGCGTGCGGGCGAGGAGCGTGAGGATGTCCTCCGCCAGCGCCTTGTCCTCGATGATCGTCTCCTTCGTCGTTTCCTCCGTCACCCGGACGCCTCCGGTCGTGGTACGTGGAACCCGTCGCGAACCGGCGCGGAAGACCGGCCGCCGACGGGAGCGGATCGCGGCTCGAAACGGAACCGTCGACGGCCGCCTTTGCAACGGAACTCCGGAACCCCATCCTCCTTCGATCCGAAACCCCGTTCCGCGGGGTGTTTGCCACGGGCTGTCCAGCGACGAACCAGGCAAGATCTTCCGGCGTGAGCGACACGACACCTCCCCAGCACACCTCCCGGGAACCGGGCTCCGGCCGGTTCGTGGAGCGGCTGCGCGGGGAAACGCCGACGATGACGGTCGAACTACGGCCGCCGCGAAGCGGGCTCACGCGCGGCGGCGCGATGGACATGTGGATCGACCTCTCCCATGCCATCCGCGGGCTCGCGGCGCGCGACGCCTTCCTCATGCTCACGGACAGCGCCGTGGGCGAGGAGGAGGAGGAGAACCTCCAGCACCTGACGGCCAACCTCGCGAACGAGGTCGAACCGTGGCGGGTGGTTCCCTTCCTGACCTGCCTCCACCCGCTCGACTACTGCCTGCGCTACGTCGACCGCGCGCGAGCCCGCGGCGTCGAGAGCGTCACGGTAACGGGCGGAGACAAGGTGCGGGGCGCCGAACGCTGCGTTCCCCACGGGTATCAACTTCGGCAGAAGTTCCGTAAGCGGACACGGAGCCTGTCACTCGGCGGCTGGGTCAACCTCCATCGCCCGATCGCCGAACAGGTCGGCTTCGCCACGGACCGGGAGTTCGAGGCCGACTACTACCTCACGCAGGTGGTCTCCCACCACGACCTGGGGCGGGCGGAGCGCTGGCTTGAAGGCGCGGGGCGCGAGCGCCTGGAGATTCCCGGCTCGTTCGGCGTCTTCTACTACCGGAACGGCCGCCGGACCGTACTGGAACGGCTGTCCCGCTTCTTCCCGGTGCCGGTTGACGCGGTGGCGTCGGCCTTCGAAGCCGGAGTCACGCCGGAGCGGCACTGCGCGGAGACGATCGTCGCCCTCCGGAGACTCGGAGCGCGGCACGCCTACCTGTGCAACCTTGCCCCGCACCGCGCCGCCACGCAGTTCGACCGCATCATGACCGAGGTCGCCGCCCTCGAGGCCGGAGCAGGCTGAGACGTACACCCGCCGCCTGAGCAGGAGCCCCGCGCATCCGTCCTATTCCGTCGCGTCGATCCGGTTCAGCCTGCCGGACCACCTCAGGATGTGGGCGTCGGCGGTCAATAGTCGGTGTCCTTCAAGAGCCGTCGCCACGATCAGCCGATCGGCCGGGTCGCCGCGCAGGCCGGGGAGCAACCCTGCCCGTACGCCGATAAGGCCATTCACCGGCACTTCGACGAGCCCTTGAGCAAGAAGGTCACGGCGCCACGCCTCCGGATCCGCGAAGAGATCGAGCCGCCCCGCGTGCACGCGCATGGCAACCTCCCAGAAGGAAATGGCCGAGACCGCGGCGCGCCTCTGCGGTAGCGCCCGCTCGACCGTCCGCCGTGCGCGTCGCCCCAGACGACGGTCTCCACTCCTGAGCCATAGCAGCACGTGCGTGTCGAGCAGGATCAAAAGAGGTCGTCTCCTTCGTCCCCGTCGTCCCACCACTCCCTGGGCATCGGTCCTGTGATGTCGCCGTGGATCCGAATGATGTCTCGATCCCGCCCGAACCAGCTCTCCGGCTGATCCTCGCAGGGCACGAGCTTCGACACGGGGCGGCCGTTCTTGGTGATGACGATTTCCTCGCCGGTCTCGGCGACTTCATCCATGAGCTTGAGACATTTCGCCTTGAACTCCGAGGCCTTGATCGTCCGCGGGAGCCCCGCGGGCCGGTCGTGATCCGATACCATCCGTCCACTCCGAGTCTGTCGTACACCCTCAACGCGCCATCAATAGAACCATGGTCATGACCATGGTCAAATGGCTCTCCGAGTCCGCGCCCATGCCGGCACCCGAGCCGGCATGGGCGACCGCACAGCGGTTGGGCCGCGTGAGGTGTTACCCGACCGTCGGCTCGGTACAGGCACGCTTGACGCCTCGGTCACAACCCCAGCACGAGGATCCGAAGATGTTCACTCGACGCGACTGGCTCCGTTCCACCGCCGCCGCGGGCGCGGCCCTCTCCCTCAACCCCCGCATCCTGCGCGCGTTCGCGAGCCAGGAGATGATCACGCGGCCGATCCCCTCCACCGGGGAGGAACTGCCGATCGTCGGCCTCGGGAGTTCGGCAACCTTTCAGCGCGTGGCGCTCAGCGACGACCACACGCAGATCGAAGGCGTCATGCAGGCGCTGGTGGACGGCGGCGGCTCGGTGTTCGACACCGCACCCAGCTACGGGCGCGGGGCGTCCGAGCGGGCGGCGGGAGACATCTGCCGGAGGCTCGGGATCTCCGACCGCATCTTCTGGGCGACGAAGGTGAACGTGGCCGGGCGGGGCGGCGGGTCCGCGGATCCGGAGGCGGCCCGGGCCCAGATCGAGCGCTCGTTCGAGTACTTCGGCGTGCCCGTCATCGACTGCATTCAGGTCCACAACCTGGGGGATCCGCCGGTACAGGTCGGGATCCTCGAGGAGTTGAAGGCGGCGGAGCGCGTGCGCTACATCGGGATCACGAGCACGAGCAAGCGGCAGTATCCGGCCCTGATTCAGGCCATGCAGGACTATCCCCTCGACTTCATCGGCATCGACTATGCGGTCGACAATGTGAGCGCGGCCGAAGAGATCCTGCCGCTGGCGGCGGAGCGCCGGATCGGCGTGCTCGTCTACGTGCCGTTCGGGCGCACGCGACTCTGGTCGCGCGTGGGAGACCGCGAGGTGCCGGAGTGGGCGAGCGAGTTCGACGCCCATTCGTGGGCCCAGTTCTTCATCAAGTTCGCGGCCGCGCACCCCGCCGTGACGGTGGTGACGCCGGCCACGAGCCGCGCGGAGCACATGGTGGACAACCTCGGCGGCGGGATGGGCCGGCTGCCGGATGAGGACCAGCAGGCGCGCATGATCGAGTACGTGAGCCAGCTCCCCGAAGCCGGCTGAGCCACACGAAGGCCGGCCACACGAAGGCCGGCTGAGCCGCCCGCTTCAGGCGGCTCGAGCCTGAACGGAGGCCCGGGAGGACGTTCCCGCGGGAACGTCGCCCCCGGGCCTTCAGCCGTTCAGGAGACGAGTTCGACCGATTCGTCCGCCGGGTCGACCGGGGCGAGTCCCAGGCGCTCCAGCTCGCGGTTCACGGCGGCCAGCTCGACGCGCCATACCTCGTCGAGGCGGGTCGTGTAGCCCTCGAGTTCGGCCACCATGATCTCGAACACGTCGTACATCCCGCTCCCGGGCCGGCCGTCGCCCCGCTCCGACATCGAGAGCAGGTTCGCGAGCCGGTTGTTCACGCGGATCGGGAAGTTCAACGGATCCTGGTTGCTGCGGTTCCGCACCTGGTAGATGTTCCCCTCGACCTCCGAAGCCGCCGTGCGCAGCGCCTCCGCGGCCTCCGCGAGCGGTCCGTCATCCGAGGCTTCGAGCCGGTCGTCGAGTTGCGACTTCACGCGCCGGATGGCGATCACGGCCGAGTTGGCCTCGTTGACCCGCGCCCGGATCCGCATCCCGAACTCGAACTGCTCCTCCATGTCCTCGTCCGTCACGTCCTCGATCCACGGGTGGCGGGCGACCTCGATCTCCGTCGTCCGCTCCGCGCCGTCCGCCGTCAGCCGCACGGTGTACGTGCCCGGCGGCACGGCGGGCGACATCGTGCGCACGCCCCACAGGATCATGCCGGGGAAGGTCGCGGCGGGCGCGGTGCGAAGGTCCCACTGCAGCATGTTGAGCCCCGCTTCGGCCGGCATCGCGGGTCCCGCCCAGCGGTCGCGCGCCGGGGCCGGCGCTGCCTCCCCCTCCGCCTCGCCCTCCGCGGCCGCCGAATCTCCTTCGGCGGCCGGGTCGGGGCGCGGGGCCGGCTCGTAGGTGCGCAGTACCGTCCCCGACGCGTCGAGGATCTCGAGCCGCGCCTCCTCCGGCGCCTCCCGGAACCACCACGAGAGCGTCGCCCCGTTGGCGGAGCGGTACGCGGTGGCCGGATCGAACAGCGCGACCGCCTCCTCCGTCAGCCCGGGGCGCGCCTGCCGCAGCGGCGCCAGGTTGTCGAGCACCCAGAACCCGCGCCCGTGGCTCGCGATCGCCAGTTCGTTGTGCTCCACGATGACGTCCGAGACCGGGATGTCCGGGAACCCGGGGTTCAACTCCTGCCAGTTCGCCCCGTCGTCGTACGACACGTACATGCCGTGCTGCGTCCCGGCGTACAGCAACCCCTCCCGGTTCGGGTCCTCGCGCACCGCGTGCACGTAGGCCACATCGCGGATCCCGTCCACGATCTTCGTCCACGTCGCCCCGTAGTCGTCCGTCTTCCAGATGTAGGGCGAACGGTCGTTGAGGAGCGGCTTCCGCACCGAGATGTAGGCTCGGCCCGCCCCGAAGGCCGAGGCGTCGATCTGGCTCACGCGCCCGAACTCCGGCATGTCCGGCGGCGTCACGTCCGTCCACGTCGCACCGCCGTCGCGCGTCACGTGTACGAGGCCGTCGTCCGACCCCGCCCAGATCACGCCGATGTCCACCTTTCCCGGCCCGACCGAGAAGATGGTCGCGTAGACCTCCGGCCCGTTCATGTCGCCGGTGATCGGCCCGCCGGAATGGCCCAGCGTCATGGGGTCGGCGCGGGTGAGGTCGCCGCTGATCGCCTCCCAGTCGTCGCCCCCGTTCGTGGTCCTCCAGAGCCGGTTCGAGGAGGTGTAGAGGACATTGGGGTCGATGGGGGAGAAGATGATGGGGAACGTCCACTGCCAGCGCTCCACCATCTCGCTCGCCGGCTCGCCCGAGTAGAACCAGGGATAGGGGTTCACCTCGCGCGACGTGCCGAGGCGGCGGTTGTAGCGGTCGAGGTAGCGTCCGTTGTTCGTCCCCGAGAAGAACACGTCGATGTCCTTCGGGTCCGGCGCGATGTAGCCCGGCTCCCCGCCCCCGGCGCGGTACGCAACCTCCATCGAGCCCTCGGTGATGCTCGCGGGCTGGCCCCCGCCGAACCCGGGTGCCTGGCCGAAGCCGAACCGGTTCGCGTTCCAGGCCGACGGCAGGCACAGCGTCGAGTTGTCCTGCTGCGAACCGCAGACGTGGAAGGGCACGTGGGCCGTCGTCACGCCGTGGTAGAACTGGGCGGTCGAGAACTCCTGGTCCGTCCAGTGCTGTCCCGTGTCGAAGCTGACCGCGCCGCCGCCGTCGTTCGCCACGACGAGGTGGGCGGGATCCTCCGGGCTGATCCAGAGGTCGTGGAAGTCCCCGTGCGTCCCGTTGTTGATGACCTCGTACGTCGCGCCGCCGTCGGTCGAGCGGAAGAACGAGGTGTTCTGCACGTACACGACGTCGGGATCGTAGTGGTCGGCATAGACGTGCGTGTAGTAGAAGGCCCGCTGCCGGATGCGGCGCTCGTCGTTGATCAGTTCCCACGTGTCGCCGCCGTCGTCGCTGCTGAACAGCCCCCCGTCGGCGTGCTCGAACAGGGCGTACACGCGGTCCGAATCGGCGCTCGAGACGGCGAGCCCGATCTTGCCCACGACCCCCGACTCCGGCATGCCGGGGTTCCGCGTGATCTCCGTCCACGTGTCGCCCCCGTCGGTGCTCTTGAACATCCCGCTTCCGGGCCCTCCGGAGGACATCGTGTACTCCTTGCGGAAGGCCTCCCACAGGGCCACGTAGATCACATCCGGATTGTTGCGGTCGATGGCGATGTCCACGGCGCCCGTGCGCTCATCGCGGAAGAGGATGCGCTCCCAGGTGTCGCCGCCATCCGTGCTTCGGAAGAGGCCCCGCTCCTCGCTCGGCACGCTGTATTTCCCGAACGACGCGACATAGACGATGTTCGGATCCGTGGGATGGATGCGGATCGTGGCGATGGCGTCGGATTCGGAGAACCCGACGTGCTCCCACGTCTCGCCCGCGTCCCGGCTCCGGTACACGCCGTCCCCCGGCATGATGTTGCCGCGGATGCAGGTCTCGCCCATGCCGATGAAGACCAGGTCCGGATCGGTCTCGGAGACGGCCACCGCCCCGACCGACGCCGACGTGATCTTGAAGTCGGTGACCGGGAACCAGTTCTCGCCCCCGTCCGCCGTCTTCCACAGTCCCCCGCCGGTCGCGCCGAAGTAGCCCTCCAGCGGACGCCCCACGACCCCGCTCGTGGCGATCGAACGCCCGCCCCGGTCGGGCCCCAGGTTGCGCCAGCGGTAGCCCGCCAGGAACGCGGAATCGAGCGTCACCGCTCCGGGGGCGACCTCCTGCGCCTCCAGCGGCCTCGAATGGCCGGGACCGGTGAACGGCGTGAAGAGGGAAAGCGCCAGCAGCGAAAAGAGGAGACGCGGGATGCGGTTCATGGCCTGGCTCCGGGCGTAGATCGACGAGGACGGATGATCGTCCGCCGAAGATAGACGCCGCCCGAGGGGCGTGGGAAGGCGGCCCGTCATCCTCCGCCGGAGCCTGGGTCACTCCGGCCTTGCGTGGGACTGTATGTTGCCGGATGAACGCCATGCGGGGTAGTGCGCGGAAGCTTGCGGAGACCATCTGGGGAACGGGGAGCGGACGGACCAGGGTCGGCTACCTCGGGCCTTCCGGGACGTTCAGCGAGGAGGCGGCGCGGCGTTACGATCCGCGGGCGCATCACGTGCCGTTCAGGGACATCGAGAGCGTCGTGCGGGCGGCGGAGGAAGAGAAGATCGACGAGGCGCTCGTCCCGCTGGAGAACAGCACGGAAGGCCCCGTCACCCTGACGACCGACCTCCTCGTCCACCGGACGGACCTTCGGATCCGGTGTGAAGTCGTCCTTCCGATCCACCTCTGCCTGGTGACGGAGGGCGGCGTCGATTTCGACGAAATAAGGGTCGTCTATTCCCACCCACAAGCGATCGCACAGTGCCGGGAGTACCTGGCGCGCAGACTTCCGAAAGCGGAAACCGTGGCCTCGCTGAGCACGGTGAGCGCCGTGGAGGACATGCGGGTCTTCGGCCCGGGGACGGCGGCCATATCGAGCATGCGGGCGGCCAAGGTTCGCCACGCCTTCGTGCTCGAAGGTCGCATCGAGGACGTCGCGGGGAACCGCACCCGGTTCGTCGTGCTTGCGCCCAGGGATCACGAGCCGACGGGGAAGGACAAGACCTCGATCTGCTTCGACTTCGCGACGGACGGTCCGGGCACGCTCTACCAGGCGCTCGGCGAGTTGGCGAACCGGCGGATCAACATGCTGAAGATCGAATCGCGCCCCGAGAAGAGCAGCCTCGGACGGTACATCTTCCTCATCGATTTCGAGGGACACCGCACCGACCCCTTCGTAGCGGAGGCTCTGGACCGAATCAGGGAGCGCGCGTTGTCCTTCAAGATCCTGGGCTCCTATCCCAAGGCACTGGACCCGGCTCCCTAGCGTCCGGCCCCGCAGCGTCCGGCCCCGCAGCGTTCGGACCGGCTATGCGGGGACCCGCGGCGGCGTTCCCAGTCGCGTCAGGTTCGTCCCGAGGACGCCCTCCACGACGGCCGCCTGCGCGAGGAGCCTCAGATCCCCGCCGGAGGGTCCCATCAGTTGGAGACCGACGGGCATGCCCTCTCCGTCCAGTCCGGCGGGGAGGGAGATCGCGCACATGTCGAGCATACTCGCGGGGCACGTGCCGGAGAGCATGGCGCGGTTGGCATCGCGGTACGCCCCCAGGCGCGACAGGGCGGCAAGCGGCGGCGGCGCGATCGGCAGGGTGGGCGTCGCCAGGAGGTCCACGCGCTCCGCCGTCAGTCGGGCGTGGGCCCGCGCCGACAGGCGGTGGCGCGCGTCAAGGGCGGCCAGGTAGTCGATGGCCCGCACCTCGCCCGCCGCCCCCAGCCGCTTGCCGATGATCGAGTGCAGCAGCGGAATCCACTCCGGCAGTTCACGTTCCAGAAACCCGAGGAACTCCGGCTGCACGATCCGGCCGTCGAAGTAGCGCTCCCCTGCTTCGTCGAGTTCGGGCACATCGACATCGAGGAGCATCGCGCCCGCGGCCTCGAGCTCGACGAGCGCGCCCCGAACGACGGCCTGGATATCGGGCTCCGCGTCCGTCCACAGGCGGGATGCCGGGACCCCGATCCGCAGTCCGGATATCCCCTCGGACAGGGATCCCGCGGGCTCGCGGTCGGATCCGGCCGGAGGATCGAGGGCGAGGAAGGCATGGCGAAGGTCCTCCGCGGTATGGGTGAGCAACCCGACCGTGTCGAGCGTCGTGCTGAGGGGGACGACGCCCGTGGTCGGCCAGCGGCCGGTCGTCGGCCGCATGCCGACCACGCCGGTGGCCGACGCCGGGATGCGGATGGAGCCGCCCGTGTCGGAGCCGAGGGCGATGCGCGCGGAGCCCTCCCAGAGACTCACTCCGGCGCCGGCGGACGACCCCCCCGGAGCCCGGTGTTCAGCGGGGTCCCACGGATTGACGGGCGTCCCCGTGTTGGGGTTGAGACCCACGGCGCCGAAGGCGAACTCCACCGTGTGGGTCTTGCCGGCGAACACGGCGCCCAGCCGGCGCAGCGATCGGACCAGGAAGCCCTCGGACCACGCCGGGAGCGGCCGCTTCGACCCGGCCCGCAGCGGGGTTCCGTCGAGCGCGTAGAGATCCTTGACGGATACCAGGACGCCGGCGAGGGGACCGGGATCTTCGCCCTTCGCGACGGCCCGGTCGACGGCGTCGGCCCGCTCCCGGATCGCGGCGGGGTCGAAGGCGACGTAGGCGTCCAGATCGCTCGCCGCCTGGCGCCGGATCGCCGCCTCCGCCTCGCGGCGCGCCGCGCCGCGACCCCTGCGGACGTCCGACGCGACGCGACGGATGGGCGGGCGAGTCATCCTACGGCGCCTCCAGCACGGCGGCGGCGCGGTCGACGGCGTCTCCGGGAGTGCTGACGAGGGCGCCCGCGACGTGAGGCCGCACGGCTTCCAGGACGTCGCGGGCCATGGCGACGCCCTCGCGCGCGGCCGCCTCGGCGCCCT